>DLUH01000001.1:0-246037 GCA_002742845.1 Sulfurovum sp. UBA12169
TCAAGCCCGAGGATGACGAAAAACACTGTCATTCCCGCGAAGGCGGGAATCCACGAGTTCCCCTGATGCCATAGATCCCCGATCGAAGTCGAGGATGACGAAGCGGTCGAGCCATGAACGACTCTTAACTCTTTGACTCTTCAGGAACCTCAGGACTTATGGCGGACGGGCAGTGTTTATCTTTTTGGCAGCAGGGTTGATGATGCTCAAAAGGGCGGGGATATTGACTTATATATAGATACCCCTATGGCTTTTTGGGTTTTTGTATTAAATAGTGAGAGCAATTGGTGTCATCGAGTACTCGCCATAGAAGAAAGTAAGCAGGAGTGCGCGGCTGGCAGCCAGCGGATTGGTCTTGCACAGATAAACTGATCAAAAAAACAAGGATAGGTCAAATTTCTTGATCTGTGTCACAGCTTGCTAAGTGAGAAACAGGTATAATGAGCGCCGATTTTAAAGAGAAACGAGGAGGAAGGGAAGAGAATGAAAAAAGCAGCAGCATGGATGGTAATGTTGGGATGCGTGAGCCAGGCCATGGCCGGAGGAGATATCGGCACGGAGATAGAGCCGCAGATTGCGGTGCCTGTGACGGCGGAACCTGCAGGCAAAAGCGGTTTTTACGCAGGGCTTGGAGTAGGGTCTCAAAGAACCTATTCGGTTGATTCGGCTTTTTTTGACGACGCAAAAACACAAGATGAAACCGTGGGCGTAATAGGCCTGCTGGGATATCAGTTTAACGACTATCTGGCAGCAGAAGGCAGGATTGGCAAGAGTATTGCGTATGAAGACTATGCGGATGTGCTGAGCTACAGTCTCTTTTTGAAACCCCAATACCCCATCACCGAATCGATCAGGGTCTATGCGCTTTTGGGTATAGGAGGCGTGCAGGTAGAGGGTGAAAACGGAGATACTCCCGCCCATGCCGACAAAATAGGCAAAGAGATCCTTGATGAAACCGGTTTTCAGTGGGGGATCGGCGGAAGCTATGCCTTCACGGAAAACATTTCACTTTTTGCTGACTATACCTCTTTGGCAAAAGATGCCGATATCAGCTCTACCCTTTATGGGTATGATGCGGCCACCTACAGCGAACTCAGCAGCGATGCCATTACTGCAGGCGTAACTTATCAGTTTTAACTTTTTTTGCATAACTTTTTGGATACGCCGTATGCCTGTTTGGGGGGATATGGCGAAGGAGATAAATGAACACGCACCCGGTACAGATCAACGAAGACGAGATAGATCTCAAAGAACTTTTTAGGACACTGGTCCGCCACAAAAAAAAGATCATTTTTTTTACGCTGCTGTTTAGTATCGTCTCGGCCGCAGCGGCCTACTTTATGCCCAATGTCTACTCTGCCTCTTCGACGGTAGAAATCGGCGCAGATGACAGAGGCATTGCTTCGCAGCAGGATATCCTTGCGATGGCGATGGCACCGGGAGCTCTCACTCCGGATACGGAAATAGAGATCATCAAATCACGTTTCGTCGTTGCTGATGCGCTTGAGAAGGTTGATTTTGCACACCGGTACTACCAAACTGTGAAAATGAAAGAGGCCGAACTGTACAAAGATGCGCCTTTTGAGGTCGAGCTTGAGAGGGGATTTGGCGTCTCTTTTGTATTTTCTCCTGCAGGCAAGACACGCTATCGTCTCCAGGCAAAAGGGGTCGATGACCAAACCCGTGAAGAGTGGGAGATCGACAAGGTTTATGATTTTGCACAGAAGGCAGAGGAGGCGCATTTTGCGTTTACGCTTTCGCTTAAAGAGGGGATAGAGGGGCTTGAAGAGGGTTCGTACCGATTTGAGGTACTTGATCCAAGAGAGGCGATGGAGAAAGCGCAGGAAAAAGTCACTGTGAGCCAAAAAGGCAAGAACAGTGCCATTTTGCAAATCAGCGCTGAAGACAATGTTCCGTTGCGTGCCAAAGAGTTTGTCAATGCCTTGGCTGAGGCGTATATCGACCAAAGCGTTCAGCGCAAGACACTTGAAGCGACGATGACGCTGGAGTTCATCGATGAACAGCTTGAACGGATCAATGACAACCTTCAGGCTTCTGCTGTCAATTTGGAAAATTTCAAAAAAGAGATCAATATGGTTGATCTTGGCACAAAAGCAGAGGGCGTAGCGGAAAAGATGAGCGAGTATGAGAGCAGGCTCGCCGAAGTGGCGATGGAAGAGAAGATGCTTGCTTCGCTCTATGCGCAGGTGCAAAAAGGCAGAAACCTTGAAATGCTCTCAGGTGCAGGGCTCAATCTGGAAAACACCGGAGTGCCTGAACTGATCAAAGAGCTTCAAGATGCGCTGCTCAAACAAAAGCTTCTGCTTGAGGACTATACGCCGCAGCATCCTGAAGTGCTTAAGCTGACCCGCAGCATCGCGCAGCTCAAAAATGTCATCTCCAGCACGATCAGAACGCTCAAAGAACGGGTGGCATCGCGCAAACAGCTTCTTGTCAAGACGATCGGGGAGTATGAAGCACTTTTGCAAACGCTTCCTGAAGAGGAGCGGGTTCTAGGGGAGCTTCAAAGAAAATTTTTGGTCAATGAGAAGATCTACTCCTATCTGCTTGAAAAGCGTGCAGCCACTGCAATCGCCAAAGCGTCAACGGTCAGCAAAAACAGGATCCTCGATACGGCGCTTGTGCCTGATGAAAAAGAGCCGATCAAACCCAAACGAAAATTGATTGTTTTGGTCGGGTTGATCCTGGGATTGGTCTTTGGAATAGTTGTGGCTTTTGTGAGCGAGTTTTTGGATGACCGCATTAAAGAAGAAGAGGATGTCAGGAAAGGATCGCCTCTTCCGCTGGTAGGGATGATACCGTCCATCAAAGAAGGCGGCGGCAAGGTCAAGGTGCTGGAGTCTCCCAAATCCATCATAAGCGAAGCCTTTAGGTCACTAAGAACCAATCTGCAGTTTATGGCTTTGCAGGAGGGTCCTGTGCTGATAACGATCACCTCCACCGTCGGCGGAGAGGGTAAAACGACCATAGGCAGCAACCTGGGTGCGATCATCAGCCTCACAGGCAAGCGTACGATCATCCTCAATCTGGATATGCGAAAACCCGTTTTGCACACAAGGTTTGATCTGCCAAACAATCAGGGGATCAGCTCGGTGCTCGCAGGCAAGGCGGACTTGGAGAGTGTGATTTTGCCCACGGCCAGTGAAAATCTTGATATCATCTCTTCGGGTCCCGTCCCTCCCAATCCGAGTGAGCTGATCGGGAGCAAGAAGATGGCTGAAGTGATCGAGAAACTTAAGGCGGTCTATGATGTGATCATCCTTGATACCCCTCCTGTGGGTTTGGTGACTGATGCGATGGCGCTGATGAAGATCTCTGATATTTCTTTGTATGTTTTGCGCGCCGGATACTCCAAAAAAGCATTTTTGCAGGATATGAATCGTATGGCACAAGAGCATGAGATCAAAAGTTTGGGCCTGGTGCTCAATGATCTCAAAGCCGGCCGCTCCGGTTATGGATATGGTTATGGATACGGTTATGGATATTATGAAGAAGACAAAAAATGATCCCCTCTTTTTTTAAAAAGAGAAAAGCAGGCAAGCCTGTGACTGCAGTGAGGGTGGATGTGCATTCTCATCTGATCCCCGGGATCGATGACGGAGCTCAAAATATGCAGGAGAGTCTTGCGCTGCTTGGGGCGATGCAATCTTTGGGATACGAAAAGGTGATCACCACACCCCATGTGATGGCAGATGCATACGGCAACACCAAGGAGTCCATTCAAAAAGGGCTCGGTTTGCTCCAAAAAGAGGCGCAAAAAAGCGGTTTGACGATCCAGATTGAGGCTGCAGCGGAGTATTATCTGGATGAGGGGCTGCTTTCGCTGATAGAAAAAGATGAGCTGCTTTTGGTGGGGGGAGAGTATCTGCTTTTTGAAACTTCCTATACCCACCGCCCCAACGGGCTGGAGCGCGTGATCTTTGAAATCCTTGCCGCAGGATACAAGCCTTTGCTTGCACACCCTGAGCGCTATCGCTATATCCAAGAGCCGCATGAAGAGTATAGCAGGCTTAAGGCATTGGGTGTTTTTTTTCAGCTCAATATCAATTCGCTGGGCGGCTACTATGGCAAAGGCGCCAAGAAGGCAGCAGAATTTTTATGCAAAGAGGGCATGGTGGATTTTTTGGGGAGTGATGCGCATCATCAAAAACACACAGATTTTTTGGAGAAGGTATTTGCGACGCAAGCGTATGCGCAGCTGTGGAAAAACAATACCATCCTCAATGAAAGTCTTAGATAAGCGCACCATAGTATCACAGCAAAGGAGAGAAGAATGATCATAAAACATGTAGGCGCAGGGGTACTTCTCATGCTGTTGATAGCAGGATGCACGGTAAAATCTGAGTATCGGCTGCTTCAAACCAAGAATGATATTGCCGCAGAAGAGCTCCTTTTGGATCCGATCTTTGAGTATCGCATCCTTCCCCAGGACCGGCTGAAAGTATCGTTGTATAAAAATCCCGAACAAGCCTCGGTCGGAACTTTCAATGAGCTGGGCCAACACATGAACAACGAAGGAATCCTTGTCAATGCGCAAGGATATATCACTCTGCCGCTGGTAAACAAGATCAAGGTTTCAGGTTTGACTCAGACCCAGGCAGCAGACCGTATCACGCAGCACTACAAAAAGTATTTGAAAAATCCTTCGGTTTATCTCGAGGTGATCAATAAGCGCGTGTATGTGTTGGGCGAAGTGAAAAAACCGGGCGCTGTGGCTGTGGACAAGGAGAAGATGACGCTTCTTGAAGCGATCGCATTTGCTGAAGATATGACAGATTCTGCGATGCGAAGCAATGTCGTCGTGATCAGCCATACCGATCAAAATCAAATGGTTATGAGACAAGTGGACCTTACGAATTTTGATACATTGCATGCTGCCAACTTGATAGTGAAGCCCAACGATATCATCTATGTCCAGCCAAACAACTGGAAGCAGTTTAAAGTAGTTGCAACCGATACGACATCAATCTTTGAAACGGTAAGCAGAATCGCCTCACCGTTTGTGACCATTAAATATCTGACCGATTAAAGAGGATAATATGATTTTAGAATTTTTGCTCATTTTTATTGGGGCGTTGGTGATGATAGGTCTGGTGCGCAGCTATGCTCCAAAAATCGGCCTGATTGATATCCCAAACGACAGAAGCGCGCACACACGGCATACGCCAAGAGGTGCGGGAGTAGGATTTTACCTTAGCAGCGCATTGATCATTCCTTTGTTTCATTTTGATCTGATACTTGCGTACAAATGGACGTTTTTGGCAGTGTTTCTTGTCTTTGTCGTAGGCGTACTGGATGATCATCATGACACTTCGCCTAAAACGAAATTTATTGTGATCATTATCGGTGCATTTTTGCTTTCATTTGACCATATTATCATTGATAAATTGGGTACGGTTTTTGGCATACCGGTTAGTTTGGGGTGGTTCGCGCTGCCGTTTACTCTCTTTGCGGTCACAGGATTTACCAACGCGCTCAATCTTATCGACGGATTGGACGGGCTTGCTGCGACGATCAGTATCGTAATACTGGGCAGTTTTATGGCAGTAGGGTATCTCAATGAGGATATGTTTATGACGGTGATCGCCGGTTCGTTTATCGCTGCACTGGCGGCTTTTTTGGTGTTTAACTGGCATCCTGCGTCGATCTTTATGGGAGACAGCGGGTCTCTTACATTGGGATTTGTTATTTCGGTGCTGGCGATCAAGTCTTTGGCTTATATTCCCGTGGTGAGCGTTCTTTTTGTTGCGGCTTTGCCGATCTTGGACACGCTGGTGGTAATGATGCGGCGCAAACTCAACGGTCGCTCAATTTTTTCTGCCGATAAGTGTCACATTCATCATATATTGAAACGATTTTTTGAAAAAAATATCCGAAAGACGGTACTTTGTTTGGGAGCGCTTCAGTTGCTCTATTCATTTTTGGGTTTACAGATAGACAAGGGAGCCGACGAAGGGTTTTTGCTGATACTTTTTGTGCTCAATGTGATAGTTGTTTATTTCTTGTTGGGCAGGATGGTCAAAAAACAACAGTGCAACTGCTAAAAGTGCAGTGATGGATAGCAAACACAATCTCTGTGCTTACCTGAGGCTTAGCTGACGGCAGGACAGGGATCACCGGAAAGCTTCAAGCGGGCAAATAGTATGCTGCGCCAATCAAGAGTATCGTGATGCTTAGCCAAAGGATAGGAATAATTCTGTACTTAAGCCGGACTTCTTTTAGTCCCATAAAATGATCGATCACCAATAGTGCTTTTATGAACGTGCTTATAAGTAAAATACCGACAAGAAATACATTGATGTGCTTTAAATAGCCCAGCAAAAAAGCGAAGACAGTAAGTACAGCCAAGACAATCCAGACAAATTCTAGGGTTTTTTTCATGGTACAGCCCTTATCGTATGATGTAAATAAGCGGAAAAAGTACGATCCACAGCAGATCCACCATGTGCCAGTATGATGCGCCTGTCTCCATGCCTTTATGATCGTTCTGGGTGTAGCCCTGCGTTTTGGTCTTTTGGTAAATGACACACAGGATAAACGAGCCTAAAAGCACATGCATGAAATGAAATACTGTCAGCATGATATAAAACATAAAAAATTTATTGGTGCTCAGCGTGATGCCCTGTCCGAACACATGGATAAAATCAAGCAGCTTGACCGCTAAAAATCCGCCTGCAGAGATGATGGCGAACAAAAGCCATCGTGCTGCGGCACGGCTTGTTTCCTTGATGCTTTCATCGGTCATGTGCTTGATGCTTTGCACAGCTTTGGCAACAAAATAGCTGCTGGTGATCAAGATCAGGGTATTAATAAAACCCGATATTTGATCGAGCTGCAGCTGGGAGGCGTTGAACATCTCGATGTTGGATCTCCTTGAGAAGGCAAAACCCAAAAAGAGCAGTGCAAACGTCAACAGCTCAACATAGATAATGATCCAAATCGCAAAATCCCCGGGCGGATAGGGTGCTTTGGCGGTGAGCATTTTAGTCATGGGCATCCTTTTGAAAATGCAAAGCAATCAGCTTCTCGAGTACTTCCAAAACATCATCTTCATCGCTGAGCGACTCGACGACGGAATGCATGCAGGCCTGGTAGGGATCAAATCCTTTTGTGATCAATTTTGCCGCATAGATCAGCAGCCGTGTCGATACGACCTCTTGAATATCGCTGTCGCTTAGCTTGCGGATTTCATTGGCGATGTTGACCAGTTTTTGCGCCGTATCTTGATCTGCGCCGCTTTCTTGGATGATAATCTCTTTTTCGATATCGGGTTTAGGATAGTGGAAAGTAAGCGAGATAAATCTTTGTTTGGTACTGGGTTTCATCCCTTTAAGCACATTTTGATACCCCGGGTTGTAAGAGATCGCCAGCATAAAATCCGGATGCGCTTCTATCAGTTCGCCCGTCCTGTCGATCGGCAAAACCCTGCGGTAGTCTGCCAGAGAATGCAAAACAACGGTGGTATCTTTTCTGGCTTCGATAATCTCATCAAGATAGCAAATGCCGCCGTTTCTAACTGCTTTGGTAAGCGGCCCGTCTTGCCAATAGGTACCGTTCTCGTCTATGAGGTGGCGTCCTACCAAATCGGCTGCACTCAGATCGTCATGGCATACCACCGTATAAACCTCCCGCCCCAGTTCTTCGCCCATCGCTTCGATAAATCGTGTTTTTCCGCAGCCTGTGGGGCCTTTGATCAAAACGGGAAGATTCAATTGCGCTGCGGCTTTAAAAAGTTCCACTTCGTTTGATTGCGGCAAATAGTAGGTTTTTGACATCGTATTCCTTTTTTATTTTGTTAGATTGATATAAACTTCGGTCAGTATTTTGGGCAGTTTCTGCCCGTCTCTTACCACCGCATAGCCGTTTTTTCCAAAAAGATAGCCCAGATACTCTTTTGCGTCCAGGTCGACCGTGATGCAAAAAGGGGTAATGCCTTTTTGTCTGGCCTCTTCGATCGCTTTTTTGGTATCTTCGATGCCGTAGCGGCCATCATACCTGTCTTCGTCGTTGGGTTTGCCGTCGCTGATGATGAGCAGCAGCTTGTTAAGGCTTTTTTGGCTGTCTAAAATTTTGGTTGATTCGCGTATGGCTGCACCCAGCCTGGTATAGTACTGGGGGCGAATGCTGTCTATCCGGCCGCGAGTGAGATCAGAATATTTCTCTTTAAAATTTTTAATGATATGAAAATAAACCCTTTTGTTTTGGCGTGATGAAAAAGAGTAGATGGCAAATTTGTCCTGAAGTTTTTCCAATGCTTCCGAAAAAACCATGAGGGCGTCTTTGATCACGTCGATGATGCGCACTTCTTGGGTGATGCCTGCTTCGGTTGAGAGCGAAATATCGGCCAAAATCAGCGTAGCCATATCACGGGTCTTTTTCTCATATGCGGTAAAAAACTTTTGATGGTGCAAAGACTTGTTTTGATGGCCTTTGTACTCGATCCATGCGTCAAGATTGATATCATCCCCGTAGGGAAGACGGGTGTTTTTTACTTTGTCTATCTCAAGCAGGTCCAGTTCGCTTTGGATTTTTTTTACCGTTTTGTTCAATCTTTTTGGCAGCTCTATGGGGGTGACATTGATGACGATTTGCGGTTTGATGCGTACATAGTTTTTGAGATACGCTTTTTTTCTGTAATCCCACTCGTCGATCAAATGTCCTTTTCCAAGAGGGTAGATTTCCGTGATATTGGGTTGCAAATCCAAATCCATTTTGATACGCGCAGAGAGATTTGCCTGTTTTTTCCCCAGCGTGATCTCATCCAGATCCTCGGCGTGGTAAAGCGCGTTTTCATCAAAGCTGTCATCTTCGCATCTGTCTACATTGACCTGTTCGAAAATGCTCATCAGGGATTCGGGCAAAAAGGCTAAAAACCCGTCGGTTTCATGTTTGTCGTCAAGCTGGTTGGTCTGTTTTTTCATCTTGAGGGTATCGGTTTTGTTTTTGTTTTGATCCCTTTGAAGCTCTTCTTCCTCTTCGTTTGAGCGGTCTGTTTTATTTTTGGATAATGCAGAGGGATAGATCCAGACAGGATTGGGATAATCGCTTGCAAATGCTTTATAGTTGTCTAAAGTATTGGTAAACGATAATTGTTCAAAGCGGCTGCTAAGATAATCGGTTGCTTTGTCGTAAAATCTTCTAAATCCCGCATAGGTATCGATCAGGCTTGCTGCTGCAGCATTGTTTTGAGAGGCAAGTGTTTCGGCGGTGATGTCTGCCGGGACTTTTGCGGCCAGGGCTACGAGCCAATAGTAGAGCATTTCATTTTGCTCTTTTGTATCAAAATAGGCAAACGAAGGGGGCAGATAGACTGCTTTGTCGTCTTGCCACGCTAAAAAAAACTCTTTTCCTGAAAATGAAATCTTTTGCAGGAGCGTTCTTGAGGTACTGACATATCTTTTGTCTGTGATTTGCAGATTTTTGCCTTTATCACCGCCCAAAAGGCGGTAAAAAAGATTCAATGATTTGCTAAGATCGGCAAAGTAAACCCTTTCTTCTTCGTGAAATTTGTTTACTTTTTTGTTGAGATAGCTATCCCAAACTTTGCCGATACTCTCTTCAAACTCAAGATAATAATGCAGCATTATGCGTTGTATCCTACTGCTTGGCCGGCTTCTTCTTTGACAAAGAAGCTGGCAAAATAAGTGAAAAGCCCGGCAAAAACCAATAGGCCAAACCCTGCACGAACCATATAAATGCCCGCGATGGACTCTTGAGATTCCATAAAGCCTATCAGTTCAGTTCCGACTCTTTGATCCAAGATCTGAACGATACCCGCAGCAGAAAGCGCCAGCGTAAGACCCATCATGCCGACATTCATCATCCAAAAAGATGCCAATTCCAAGTTCTGTGCTTTTTGAGAGTTGCCTTGCGGGCGTCCTCTCAAGATAGGCATCGCATAAGAAACCATCGTAAATATGATCATCACATAAGCCCCGTAAAAAGAGAGGTGGCCGTGTGCTGCGGTAAGCTGTGTACCGTGCGTAAACATGTTAACCGGCGCAAGCGTATGGATGAATCCCCACACTCCGGCACCTAAAAATGCCATAACCGCCGTTCCTTTTGCCCAAGTAAGCGCAATTTTGTTGCCGTGTTGGATCTTTCTCTCTCTTGTCATCGTATAGGCAAACAAGATCATCAGGAAAAACGGCAAAGGCTCAACGGCAGATGCGATAGATCCGATCCATAGCCAGTATTCAGGCGCACCCATATAGAAAAAGTGGTGTCCGGTTCCCAGGATTCCTGAAAGCATTGTCATCGCAATGATCAAATAGAGCCATTTATCGATATGTTCTCTGTCAACCCCTGTTACTTTGATAAGCACGAAAGCCAAGATGGCGCCAAGGATAAGTTCCCATGTAGCTTCTACCCATAGGTGCACCGTAAACCACCAGAAAAATTTATCCATAATAAGATTATGAGGTACATAAAAAGCAAACAGAAAAAATACCGCAAGCCCTACCAGGCCTGTGATCAAGACAGTCGTGATAACGGTTTTTCTTCCCTTGATTACGGTCATAATGACATTAAGTATGTACGATACAACTACCAATACAATCCCAAGCTTAGTCGGCAAAGGCTGCTCTAAAAACTCTCGACCCATTGTCGGCAAAAGGTTGTTAAAGGTCAGTTCCGTAAGCTGGGCATACGGTACAAACAGATACCCAAAGATTGTCGCAACACCGGCTGCTGCAAATACCCAAAACGTAATAATCGCCAATTTTGGGCTCCAAAGTTCCGTTTCCGTTTCTTCAGGGATCAGATAATAGGTTGCGCCCATAAAGCCAAACAGAAGCAGTACGATAAGCAAATTGGTATGTACCATTCTCAAAACGTTAAACGGGATCAGCGGGAACAAAAAGTCGCCGTACAAATACTGAATAGCCATAAGCAAGCCAAACAATATTTCTCCGGCCAAAAGAATCAATGCAAAAATAAAATAAGGCTTTGCTACCATTTGTGAACTATATTTCATATCGTCTCCTATCCTTCAATTGTAGGTGGCCAGTCATTGGCATTTACTTTTGATGTCCAAATCAAGAAATCAGACAGGTTGTCAACCTCTTCCTTGGTCAAATTAAATTGCGGCATCTTTCTTCTGTTTGGCGTATCGAGCGGCTGAGCAGCCATCCAGCCTTGCATATATGATTTAAATGCACCCTCGTCAGATGCTCCTCTTCTTTGAAACACGTTCATAAGTTCAGGTGCATAATACGCCCCCTCCCCGACAATCGTATGACACCCAACACAGTTGTTGTCCTCCCAAAGTTTTTTACCCGCTACGACAGATGCTGTCATATTGACCTCATTTGATCGATGCGGTATTTGCTTTACAGTGTCAAGAGTAAGGGCAAGAAATATCAACAGGGCGAAAGTGCCGCCGCCGTAATAGATATTTTTTGCCATACTTTTCGTGATACGTTCAGTCATAGGCAATCCTTTTTTATATTCTACCTTGAAGTAGTAATTCGAATAATAGCGAAGATATTTTAATTCTACCTTTAAGTAGTATATAAAAAATCAACAAATTTTGATAAATACCACCTTTAAGTAGTAATTGAATAAATTTGCACTACAATACTATAATATACGATAATACACTTAGTGTATAAAACATAAACCTAAAGGATTTGAATGCAATTGAGTGCTACATCACAATATGCTATAAGAATTTTAGTTTATATGGCAGGCCAAAAAGACCCCCATTCTCTCAATGCCGCCGAATTAGCCGAAACATTACTTATACCCTATAAGTTTCTTGCCAAGATCATGACGTCGCTTGTAAAGGTGGGCCTGGTAGAATCTATCAGAGGAAAAGAGGGCGGATATAAACTGAAAAAGAAAGCTTCGGAGATCATGGTGGGCGATATTTTGGATGCATTTCATGAATCCATAAAGGATGAACAATGCATACTGGGTATAGGATTTTGTAACGGTTTGTGCAAATGTGCTCTCCATGATCAATGGATGGAGCCAAAATTTTTGCTGCAAAAAATGTTTAGAGAGTCAAGTTTGGAAGATATCGCCGGACGCGGGTGCAAAAGATAGTGTATGCATCAAGACGATGCATGACCGCTATCTTTTTGCCTGCCCGGAAAGTTCGGCTTTGCATATACCCAATGAAAAATCATTATACTTCGCTTGTTGCTGCGCATCAAACTATTTATCTAGGCTCTAGACAGAATTTTTTCTATAGACTCTTTTTTTAAGCGGGCATAATCTTTGCAATATTGCTCACTCTCCATCTCGCAGGCTTTGCCGTAATACTCTAAAGCCTGTTGTTTGCTTTGCTTGACCCCTTTGCCGTCTTCGTACATGATCCCAAGGTTGGAACATCCTGCAGGGTTTCCGCCATCGCATGCTTTTTGGTAAAATTTTGCTGCTTTGAAACTATCCTGCTTGACCCCTTTGCCAAAGTCATACATAATGCCAAGATTAGAGTATGCTGTGGCATCCCCGCTGCTAGATGCTTTTTTAAAGAGTTGGGCTGCTTTTGAATTGTCTTGTTCTACTCCCTTGCCAAGCCGATACATAATCCCAAGATCGGAACATCCTTGCGCTTCTCCGTTATCGCACGCTTTTTGAAGAAGCTCTATCTTTGTTTGATAATCTTGTGCACTGTATGTTTTTTTTATCTCTCCTGAGTTGTTGCCAAAACAAAAGCCAAGCAGTAAAGCAACCAATCCTATTTCTCTCAATTTTATTCTCCTTTTTATTGTTGATAAACCCTCTGGGCAATGAAGCCATAGAGTCGCTGCAATTATCATAAATGCTTGAATCAAGATCAAGCGTTTATGATTTAATCTTCATCTTTAATTATACACCAAATAGTGGTTATTTGCCAATAAATATGATGACTGCTTGTTCTGTTTGGATCACATTATATGACGCGTTTAAAACTTTTAACTATCAAAAAAATGACAAAAACCTCTACAGCAACAAGCAAGAAGTGTAAAAAATAAACCTCTTCTTTGGGATCGCTGATGCCCCAATACGCAAGCATCTTATAGAAAAGGTAAGATAGTCCCATACCCAAAAGATAGCCTAGTTGTTTGAGTGTATCCACCTGAGATAAAAGCGTGTCTTTTCCCAGCAAAAGCGTCTCAACTCTTACCAGATAACTTCCAAAGACAAAAGTAACTTGATAGCCCGCATAGATGACCAGTGCGGTTTGGTATGTATAGGGCTTGAAGAGAAAATAGCATATGGCCAAAAGCAAAATCCCTTCCACAAAAAGAGAAATCCTAAAAAACCATTTTGCAGTCAAGATCATATGGTAAAGTCTTGCCACCACCAGCATACCTATGGCAAGCACAACACCCCCCAAAGAATAAATGGAAGGTTCCAGGGGGGCATAGAGGATAAAAATAGTTCCTACGCTCAATCCCAAAAAAAGCGAGTTGAAAAACTTGTAGGGCAGGAACCAAAAAGGGATCAACGTATACATTAAAACAATGCCTTCTCTCTTTTGTGAAGCAGGGGAAGCACCCTGCTAAAAACGGTAGGATATTGTACCATAAGCTGCTCTGCCTTCAGCAGTATAATCATAAACAGACCGGTAGTCTTTATCAAAGATATTTTTGGCATGGATGGAAAGATCGGTATCTTTCGTAATAGGCGTGCTGAAATGAAGATGCCATAAGGTATAGTTTCCTGTTGATACTTCCGAAGCCGGCCAAGTATTGAAATTCATATCTTTTCTGTTGCCGATATATTGGGCTTCGATGCCGTAATGCATTTTAGAATCCGCATAATAGTCTACAGAAGCATTGAGTGTATCTTTGGGACGTCTGAAAAATTCACTGCCGTCATATTTTTCAAATGTAAAGAGATGGGTATAGTTGGCAGAGAATACTGCTCCGATATCCGGCAATCTATAGGTTGAACTGATTTCCAGCCCTTTAAATTTAGAGGCTCCTTCTACATTGTAGCAAATTGATTGATAGGTATCCGGATCAAAACTATAATCAAAACTATCTTCCGCCTTATGATCAAAATAAGTTATATTCAGCCACTCTTTGTAGCGTGCATAGATCTCATACCCTTTGGTATAGCTTGGTTTTAGAAGTGTGTCGGGCAAGGATGTGGCCATTTGGTAGGAACTTGGGGCATCATAGGCAGTATAGTAGTTGGCGCCTGTCACGAAACCGGGCATGGAGGGATGGTCATGTTTGATACCTATTTTATAGGTAGCTTTATTTTTAAATGTATCATAATCATCATATCTGAGATTGGTTTCGATCAGTGTTGTTTGATTGATAAGATAGGTATTGGATAAGAAAATGCCTTTATCAAGATAAGAACCGAATTTACTGTCAGAATTATAGGTATATGTACCATCGATATCTTTATATTCTAGACCTAAAATTGTTTTGTTTGCACCATATTCAAAGGTATTGAGCAAACTGTATTCTTTTATTTTTGCCCGATAATTTCCAATCGCACTGTCATATGCATCACGTTTGTAATCTCCTGTGCTTGCGTGTAAGTCGAGACGATAGTGTTCCTTTTTAAAACGGTAATCAGCCGCTAGATTTTTCTGGTCTGAATCGGCATGGCTATAGTCATCATTTGGATCTAAAAGGAAGTAATCATTGTAACCGTCATATTCGGCATTGGTTTTGATGCGATTGCAGTCAAGCATCAATGTGTTGTTTGGATCGAATCTATATCCCAGTTTGAGGTTGGTATTTTTGTTTTTATATCCGTCATCCTCGGCATCCCTCGGAGCGACAGCTGAAAATCCGTCGGTTTCAAGTACGGAAGCCAGAAGGTGTGCTGTCAGTTTCTCGTCTTTATAGCCGATATCTGCATCAACGCCCCTGGTCGCATATGAGCCGTAGGTCGCAGCCAAAGAACCGTGAACGCCATCTTTGGGTGTTTTGGTAATGATATTGATGACGCCTGCGCTGGCATTGGATCCCCAGATGCTGCTTTGTCCGCCTTTAACTATCTCAATCTGTTGAATATTTGCCGTAGTGAGGTTTTCTAAAAAAGCGCTTCCTTCAATAGTGCTTGGGTCGTTTAGGCGCATACCGTCTAAAAGTACCAGAGTCTGCCCGCTGTTCATTCCTCTGGTAAAAATTGAGGTCTGCTGTCCTAATCCTCCCGAATGTACTACGGAAATGCCTGCGATATGTTCGATCGCCTCGGCAACGCTTTGATAGCCTTTCTCTTTTATCTCTTCGGCGGTAATCACTTCAATGTTGGATGTCGTGTTCTCAATGGATTGTTCGGTTTTGTTTGATGATACGATGGTGATGGGTTCGAGTGTTTCGTCTGCAAGAAGATTGGCTGCAAGCAGAAGCGCAGGTATGAGGGATAGTTTAATTGTATTGCGATTCATGGTTTTCCTTATGTATTGAGGTATGAATGATTAAACATTTTTATCAACAGTTTTTCATAGGACTATTGTAAAAAATGCCGTTTATGCTGTAAAAAAATTAAAAAAAGACAAGGAATTTTTAGGAGGAGAAGTTTTATACTCTTGGTTCTCATAGGCAATTTGATGGTACTGATGATTGCTGTCAAGAGTACACAGCTTATGCAGCGTAGAGTACATCGCAATGATCGCTAATGAAAAGTACCGTCTGGTGTAGCCTCGAAGATGTTTCATGGAGCGGATTGTACACAAAGTTCGTTATAATTGTTCTTATTGAGAGATGCCAAAGGAGTGTTGTGACTTACAGGGAATGGTTTGAATCGCATGGTAAAAAACACAAGGCCGTAATGGAGAGGTTGCAACATTTGAGCGATGATGAAGTGATCGCTTATTTCAGGTTTGAAAATATGGTGCAAAAGGAGCCCGGGTTTTGTCCGCTATATCAAAAAAATAAAAAATGCCATGATTTGGAGCCGCTTAACTGTTATCTGTGCGCCTGCCCGAACTTTCGTTTTGACGATAACGGATTTTGCAAAAAAGAAGGCAAGACAGTTTATAGCTATTGTGCCATAGATTCAGCAGAAGGCGGTCTGTTTGTATCTAAGGACGCGATACACCAAGACTGCACAGGATGCAGTATTCCTCACCGGGAGGCTTATATTGAGCAGCATTTCAAGCGTGATTGGTTTGAGGTGATGGCCGATGTGTATAAAATTTCAAACTAAAAAAGTATAATTACCCCAAACAATATTGACAAAAAGAGAGGATATGACCATGCAGACAGTCGCATCAACAGATGAATTCAAAAAGTTAGTGGCGCAAGTGACGTCACAGGAGGGATATAAAGAGCCTATCGCATTTGGTATCGCCAGAGTCGACAGGGGGCAAAAAAATGCCGAGAAAATCCTTCAGGCCAATTTTGGAATGATCAACTGGAAAGAGAATTTTGGTTCTGCAGCTGTATGTATCAAGGCACTTCAAGAAGCAAAATGCGAAGTGGATTTTTCAGGGTCTGAATTTGTTGCAACGATCAATGACAGTTTTGTAGCCAATGCCATGGCCGCATTTGCTCCTTATTTGGATGAGGCGGCAGGCGACGCTCACAAAAATGTGCAAGTGATCAAAGCGTTGTCTGCCATGGAGGATATAGGCAAAAATTTCAGGATCGTTTTTTTGTTTGAAGATACCAATCCTGCAAGTGTTGAAGCAGTCTACTTGAAACTTTATGCGCTTTCCTTGGGCAAGGCAAAGCTTAGAAGTATCAATCTCAATGGAGCTTTTGGTATTTTAAGCAATGTGGCATGGGTGGGCAATACGCCATACGAACTTGAGTATTTAAGAGATCGCGAAATAGAGATGAAATTAAGCGGCATATTCCCTGTTGTAGATGCCGTGGATAAATTTCCAAGGTATTTGCAGCATGTCATCCCCGCCGAGAATACGCGTATCCTGGAAGCTTCCAAGGTAAGAATGGGTGCACAGCTTGCAGCAGGCACGACGGTAATGCCCGGAGCGTCCTATATCAATTTTAATGCGGGTACATTGGGGCCTGTAATGGTAGAAGGGCGCATCTCTTCCTCGGCAGTCGTAGGATCCGGTTCGGACGTAGGGGGGGGTGCCAGTATCCTCGGTGTGCTTTCAGGAACTGACGGCAATCCTATCAGTATCGGCGAAAATACTTTGCTTGGAGCCAATTCGGTGACAGGGATTCCGCTTGGAGACGGCTGCATCGTGGATGCGGGTATCACCATCTTAGCAGGAACAAAGATCAAAATTGCATCCGCGGAGCTCGAAAAGATAAAAGCAGCCAATCCTTCAGCCGGCCTTGAGACAAAAACCACCTTTAAAGGAAAAGAGCTTCAGGGGCTTAACGGCATTCATTTTAGACACGACTCTTTAACAGGTGAGATTGTCGCCAGAAGAAGCACGAGAGAAGTGAAACTTAATGCGGATTTGCATTAAGATAAAGGGCAATGGGTGAACGAAGAGGAACTTCTCAAAAAAGTGACGCTGCTGGGCATTTTGAAAAAAAAGCCTGACGAGACGCTTAATGATGTGATGCTGATGCTTGTTGATACGGGCATGTACACTCTCAAAGAAGCAAAACAGGTTTTTAAAGAACTTAAAGCTCAGATGTATCTCCTGGATGGTCAGCTGACATTAAAAGGTATTACTGCGGCAAAAGCTGCAGAATTGGAGTTTAAACAATAACATGCGTGTAGATAAATGGTTAAGTGCAGTCAATGTGGTCAAACGACGTACGGTAGCTACGGATATGCTTAAAAGCGGTGTGGTGTATGTTAATGGCATGCAGGCCAAAGCATCCAAAAATATTGTAATGGGCGATGTGGTAACGATAGAGTATCTCAAGGGTGCCAAATCCTATCGGGTGCTTAAAATTCCTGCGACCAAAACGATCCCTAAAAGTCAAAAAGACGAATATGTAGAAGAGATAGACAATGCAATGCAAAAAGGAGAAGAAGATGAATGTCAGAGCACAATTTGAAAGATTATTCAATAACGAAATGAGCCAAGAGGAGGGGCGCCGGTTTCTTGTAGATCTCAGACAAAAGGGAGAAACTTTTGAGGATATCGCGGCCGGGGCTGCCGTGATGCGCGAACACTCCATCAAGCTTCCGCTTTCAAATGCTTTAAGACAAAAAGCAATTGATGTAGTAGGAACGGGGGGAGACAAGATAGGAAGTTTCAATATCTCATCTACCGTGTCACTTTTGCTCGCTTCGCTGGGATGCATGGTTGCCAAGCATGGGAGCAGAAACGTCACAAGCGTTTCAGGTGCCGCTGATGTGCTTGAGGCACTCGGGATCAACCTTGATCTTTCGGTTGAAAATCAGATGAAAATGCTTGAAGAGACAGGGTTTTGTTTTATTTTTGCGATGAATCACCATCCTGCGATGAAACATATTATGCCTATACGAAAATCTATAGACTACCATACTATTTTCAATATTTTAGGGCCATTAAGCAGCCCGGCAGGGGCAAGAAAATATCTGCTGGGTGTGTTTGATCCCAGTCATGTCAAACGTATTGCCGATGCGCTTTTGGAGCTCGATACGATAAGAGCTCTTGTGGTAAGCAGCCATGACGGCATGGATGAGATCTCTCTTGCCTGCAGAACTTCGTTTGCCTATTTGGAAGACAACCGCATTTTGGAAGGTGAGATCAATCCTGAAGCCCTTGGATTCAACTACGCACCCAAAGAAGCGATACTGGGCGGGAATGCGCATGTAAATGCACAAATTACCAGAGATATTTTTTCAGGAAAAGAGCAAGGGGCCAAAAGAGACATTGTGGTGCTTAATGCGGCTTTTGCTCTTTTTGTGGAAGGAAATGTGCGAGATATACAAGAAGCAATAGTGATGGCAAAAGAGGCGATTGACAGCAAAAAAGCACTGGCGCATCTGGACAGGATTGTCAAAATGAGCCGACAATTATCAGATGAAATCAAGCAATAGCGATCCTTATTTATGAAAGAAATCAGAGCATCGCTTGGTCAATTGGATAAGGTAGTTGCCTATCTTGAGAAGCGTTTGCCTCAAAACTGTATTGTTTTTTTACGCGGAGACTTGGCTGCAGGTAAAACCACGCTTACACAGGCAATTGCGAAATCAAGAGGGGTAGAGGGGGAGGTAACTTCCCCTACTTTTTCTTTGCAGCACTGTTACGGAAATAATCTTTACCATTATGATCTTTATCGGCTGGACCATGAAACGTTTATGCAAATGGGACTTTTTGAGGAGTTTGAAAAAGAGGGGTGGCACATGATAGAGTGGGGCAGTGATGCGCTTTGGAATTTTTTAAAAAATGTCGGATATCATTTGGTATTGATCAGCATTGAACCCGATGATCACAATAGAAGATACAGGATAGAAACATAATGCATAAACTTGAAGCCAAACATCTCTCAAAGACGATCAAGAAAACCAAAATTGTTCATGATATTTCTTTGGTGGTAAAAAGCAAAGAGATCGTAGGACTTCTGGGGCCTAACGGCGCGGGTAAAACCACCTCATTTTATATGGTATGCGGCTTGACGGGCACAACCGGAGGAGAAGTTTTTTTAGATGGCCATGATATCACAAAGCTCCCTCTTAGCAGCAGAGCCAAACTGGGCATAGGCTATCTTCCTCAAGAATCAAGCATCTTTAAAGACCTGACGGTCGAAGAAAATCTTCTTATTGCAGCTGAGGCGCTAAACCTGTCCAAGGAGACTATCGGGCCCCGAATAGAAAAATTGCTCGAAATTTTTAACATAGAACCTATTCGCAACCGAGAAGGAATACGTCTAAGCGGCGGAGAGCGAAGAAGGGTTGAGATAGCAAGAGCATTGGTTGGCGAGCCGAAATTTTTATTGCTCGATGAGCCTTTTGCGGGAGTGGACCCCATCGCTGTTTTGGACATACAAAATATTATCAGGCAGCTTGTTGAGCTGGATATGGGAATTTTGATTACCGATCATAATGTGCGTGAAACATTGGGGATTTGCGACAGGGCTTACGTGATGCGAAGCGGAGAGATGCTCGCATCAGGCACCAGCGAAGAGATAGCCCACGATAAAAATGTGCGCAGATACTATCTTGGGGAGCATTTTACATTTTGATGCAGCAGAGTTTCGGCAAGGTCAATGCAAAAGAGCTTAAGCAGCTTTTGGACCGCGAAGTTGAAAATCGCAATCATAACGCCGAACTCTCCTATGCCAGACCGGATCCTCTTTTGATTGCTTCACGTTATAAGGATGAATCTATTGCTCTTGTTTGTGCCTTGTTTGCTTACGGAAATGCTCACAGCATTGTTGCATTTTTAGACAGTTTGAATTTTTCTTTGCTTCAAAAAGAGGAAGAAAAGATAAAAACAATGCTGACAAAACACTATTATCGTTTTCAAAAAAATGAAGATGTCACAGCGTTGTTTATAGCTTTAAAGCGCCTAAAAGAGGTGGATACAATAGAGAATTTTTTTTATGAGGGGTACAAAAAAGAGGAAAATATACTGGAGGGATTATGGCATTTTATCACCGCGCTGAAAGCGATTTATCCGCATAAAAGCTACGGATACGGCTTTCTCTCGGGCAATCTGCCCAAAACGTTGAGTCAGGCGGGGACCTACAAGCGCTATTTGATGTATTTGCGCTGGATGGTGCGAAAAGATGCACTCGATATGGGATTGTGGAAAAAAATAGATAAAAAAGATTTACTGATTCCGTTGGATACACATACGTTTCATGTGTCAAGAAAACTGGGTCTTCTTAAGCGCAAAAGTTATGACATGAAAGCGGTTTTAGAGTTGACCGGCACATTAAAAAAGTTTGACAGCAAAGATCCTGTCAAATATGATTTTGCACTTTATCGTCTGGGGCAGGAAAAAAGAGTGTAATTCTAAGCATAAAAAGTGTATAATCCCCAAAATATTACACAAAAGAGGATGTTTTATGGAAGGTGTATTTACCTATTTAGGTGCTATTTTTGGTCATGGCGATGCGATGATGGTTGCGCATTTGATTTTGGTCGCAATAATTGTACTATTTATCGCAAAAATGGCAACAAAAAGTTTTAGAGCGGTACCTTCAGGTACGCAAAACGTGATGGAAGCCTATCTTGGCGGTGTGATTGCAATGGGGAAAGATGTGATTGGTGAAGAGCTGGCCAGAAAATATTTTCCTCTTGTGGCAGCAGTTGGACTTTTTATTTTTATTTCAAATGTCATCGGTATCGTTCCCGGCTTTGAAGCTCCAACTTCCAATATTAACGTAACATTGCCGTTGGCGCTTATGGTGTTTGTGTATTATAACTACGAAGGTATTAGAAAAAATGGCGTAGTTCACTATTTTGCACACTTTGCAGGACCGGTAAAGATGCTTGCGCCTTTAATGTTCCCTATTGAAATCGTTTCACACCTTTCTAGAATCATCTCGCTTTCATTCAGGCTTTTTGGTAACATCAAAGGAGATGATCTTTTCTTATGGGTACTTTTGATGCTGGTGCCTTTTATTGCTCCGCTTCCGGCCTATCTGTTGCTTACGTTTTCTGCATTGTTGCAAACGTTTGTATTTATGATACTTATCTACGTGTATCTTGCCGGTGCTGTTGCGATAGACGCAGAGCATGAAAAAGCACCCAATCCTGTTGTAGATACGATAGGCGCAGTGTAGTTTTTCTTTGGTATATACCCTATGAGACTGCCATCGTCTAAGTTAAATTTTGTAGTCAATTTTTTTCTTGGGGTCGCATGGGCTTTTGTGCTCATCGGCGCCGTCACTTCTTTTTTATCTTTTTATCAAATCAATTTATTGCTTGCTGTCATGAGTGCCGTTGTAGCAGTTTTGCCGGGCTTGCTGGCTGTTTTAATTTTAGAGCACTTTATCACCGTTCAAGAGCAGTATGCAGAATTAAAAAAACAGACAGACCTTCTTGAAAAATTACTTGTTTTAAAAGAACAAGACCGTTAAGATGCTTTTTTACGCAATCACTGATCCCTCTACCTTGGATTTTGAATCTTTAGAGAGGGATTTGAGACGTTTTTCCCAAAAAGCCTCTATGATCGTTTATAGAGATAAAAACTGTAAAACGTATGCTGTTTATGCCAAAAAGTTTGTGGAAACCGCAAAGCGGTTTGGATTTGATAAAGTGTTGCTGCACGGTGATGCGGATTTGGCAAAATCCTGCGGTGCGGACGGTGTGCATTTGAGAAGCGATCAGTTTGATCAGATCAAAAAAGCCAAAGCAGCCAATCTTTTTGTCATTGTAAGCACCCATCTGCTCAAAGAGGCAAAACAGGCTGAAGCGCTCGGTGCAGATATGGTGACTTTTAGTCCTGTGTTTGAGACGCCCAACAAAGGAGAGCCGGTCGGCCTGGTCGGCCTTCAGAAGATTTCCTCAATCCTGTCGATACCGGTGATAGCCTTGGGAGGTATCACGACGCAAGAGCGTGCAGAGGCCTGTAAAAAGGCCGGCGCAGAAGGGGTTGGCGCTATTCGTTATTTTGCATAGCATAAAAGCTAAAGAACCAGCGAAGAAACCACTCCTATCAAGCCTCCAAAAACTCCGCCCCAGATCACGAGCCAACCCAAATGCTCACCGATGAGCTGCTGTACTAACTCTTTGATCATTTTGGGTGTAAGCTCATCAAGTCTTTGTGCAACAATCTGTTCTATAGAAAGCATAAAGTCGCTGCTTAAGGAAGAGTGTGCAAGATGATGCTCTAGTTGTGCTTTGAACATTTTTGAACCCACGATGGCTGTAACGGCATTTTTAAGTTTGTCTGCAAAAGGTTCCCGTAGAGAATCCAGGGCATTTTGTCCGCCAAACATAGAAACCATTCCTCCAAATTTTGATTCCATTACCGTTAAAGAAAGTGCATCAAAAGCGGGAGTAAAATCTGTGGAACCAATAAGAGGCGCAAGATCTATTTTTTGGTCTTCCTGCTGGAAAAACGCCTCTATTTTTTCTTTGGTGAAAAATTGAGTCATGATCATAGAATGAATCGCTTTTTTAAACATTTCAAAGTTTTTTTCAATGACTCCCGAGCCATAGAGTCCGGGGATTTTTTCAAATAGCATATGAATAGCAATTTGATTGGTGAGTGATCCTGAAAGTGCGAACAGTCCTGCATAAAGCAATGCAGATTGGTATGCAGGAGATACCAAATAAGAAAGCCCGATACACAAGAGTGCAGAAATATTGGTGAGTGTAGGTTTTGAAAAAAACAATCCAACTCCTTTTTTTGATAAAATCGTATCAAAAAAAGTTTCATCTACCCTAAATAAGCAAAAGGGTATAATAAAATTATTATTATTTTGTCATTTTTTAAAAGGAAAATACTTATGTTTGAAACCGTCATCGGTCTTGAAGTCCATGTCCAGCTTAACACAAAAACAAAGATCTTTTGCTCTTGTCCTACTTCGTTTGCAGCGCATCAAAACGAAAACACCTGCCCCACCTGTCTGGCCTTGCCGGGCGCCTTGCCTGTACTCAACCTTGAAGCGGTCAAAAAAGCAATGAATTTTGGATACGCGATCGATGCCAAGGTTAATCAAAAATCGATTTTCAACCGCAAAAGTTATTTTTATCCGGATAGCCCTATGGCCTACCAAATCAGTCAATTTGACATTCCTATCGTCGGAGAAGGATCATTGAGTATCGATTTTGATGACGGAACAACCAAAGTTATAGGCATTACCCGCGCCCACCTTGAAGCAGATGCGGGAAAAAATATGCACGAAGGAAACATCTCCAAGGTTGATCTGAACCGTGCAGGAACTCCTTTGCTTGAGATTGTTTCTGAACCTGATATGAGATCAGCGGATGAGGCGGTGCGTTATCTGAAAAAACTGCACTCTATTGTGCGTTATCTCGATATCAGTGATGCCAACATGCAGGAGGGATCGTTTAGATGCGATGTAAACGTCTCTATCCGCCCTAAAGGGCAAAAGACGTTTGGCACAAGAGTGGAGATAAAAAATATCAACTCTTTTAGATTTGTAGCCGCTGCGATCGCGTATGAAGTGCAAAGACAGACAGAAGCATATGAAGACGGAGTATATGAGCGCGAAATTTGTCAGGAAACAAGGTTGTGGAATGTGGCTGAGGGGGTTACGAAATCTATGAGAGGAAAAGAAGAGAGCGCAGACTACCGTTATTTTCCGGATCCCGATCTTCGTCCTGTCATCGTGACTGAAGCGATGATGGAAGAAGCAAAAATTATTCCCGAGCTTCCTGATGCGAAAGTAAAACGCTATATTGAAGAACTTGGCATAAAAAAAGAGGATGCGCTTGTAATCACAGCGGCCAAAGAGATGGCATATTATTTTGAGGAGATGCTTGCACACGGCGCTGTTGCAAAATCAGCGGTGACATGGCTTACTTCAGAACTGCTGGGGCGGCTCAATAAAGCAGGCATTTCGATCGAAAATTCCCCCGTGGATGCAAAAACACTCGGTTGCCTAGTCTCTAAAATCGAAGACGATACGATTTCCGGCAAAGGTGCCAAAGAGGTACTTGACTATATGATGGAAAATGAAAGCAAAGATATCGATGCTATTATTGAACAGTTAGGACTTATGCAGGTGAGTGATGACGGTGCAATTTTGGCCATCATTGATGAAATACTTGCGAACAATCAGGACAAGGTAGCCGAGTACAGATCAGGAAAAGACAAACTGTTTGGATTTTTTGTCGGACAAACGATGAAAGCCAGTAAAGGATCTGCCAATCCGGGAAAGGTCAATGAACTGCTAAAGCAAAAATTAGATTAAGCTAAAAAAGGAACGGAAAAATGAATCAATGGGTATTGAAGATCGCACTGATTCTTTCCCGCTCCAACCGCTACAAAACGGTCAAATCTTTTGTCCGAGGCATACTGAACGATTCCTCGAATCCTTATAAAAAATATGTCGATTTGAGCATTATCTTTTTGATAATGACCTCTATAACAATTCTTGTCTATCAGGTTAAGCATCCTGTGCCTGTATGGGCAGATTACTATGATATCTATGTCGTTTCGGCCATTTTTTTGGTTGAGTACCTTTTCCGCGTATGGGTTCACAGCGATATCACGCCCTTGGTGATCGAAGAGTATCGGCAATCCCAATTTTTAGGAAAAACGTTTCATGCTGTCAAACCCCTGAAGCTTGCAGGCAAGGAAAAGATGGAGTATATGCTCACCCCTTCGGCCATTATCGATCTTTTAGCGATATTTCCTGCATACAGGCCGTTAAGGATTTTGCGTATTTTTGTTCTTTTTCGCGTATTTAAACTGCTTCGCTACGCCAAAAATATCAGTCAATTTACCCATGTGCTTTCAAGCAAACGTTTTGAGCTGCTGACTCTTTTGTTTCTTTTGATTTTTGTTGTTATGACTGCGGGGGTGGCCCTTTACGTTATCGAAGAGCAGGTCAATCCCGACATCGAATCGCTTTTTGATGCAATCTATTGGGCTTTGGTGACGATTTCAACCGTTGGGTATGGGGACATTTCCCCCGTAACGGATGCAGGAAGAAGCATCTCGATGGTGATTATTATCAGCGGTATTGCGATGATTTCTTTTGCAACCTCTGTGATCGTTTCGGCTTTTTCAGAAAAATTGGTTGAGCTAAAAGAGGATCGAATTGTCGAAAAGATTAACAAAAATAAACAATTTGTTATCATTTGCGGATATGGCCAAATGACTAAAATGTTTTTTGCCCAAAATGATGACCGTCTGCAAAATTATATTATTCTCGAAAAAGACCCGCTTAAAGTCCACGAAGCCCAAAAAGACGGTTTTGATGTGATACAAGAGGATGCCAGCCGCTATAAGACGCTTAGCAAATTTAACGTGATGCACTCGAAGATTACACTGCTTTGCCTTACCAAAAACGACATTGAAAACATCTATATCACCCTCAATGCCAAAAGCGTCTCTCCTAAAATAGATGTTATAGCCAGGGCAAGCAGCCGCGAGATGGTGAAAAAATTTGAGCGTGCCGGAGCAGACCACATCTTACTGCCCACCGAAGTAGCCGATACGATGATACGTACCGCCATTTCCCATCCTAGGATGTATAAGGCGGTACATGCCATTTTGGCCGGAAAAGGCACTGCACGTGTTGATGAGATACGTGTGCTGGAGCAGGACATGATTTGTCAAAAACGTGTTGATCAGATTGATTTTAAATCTTTCAGACTTCTTTTTATCGGTATCTACAGAGGCAAAGATCATCCTTTTATGTTTATTCCCTCCAAAGATGAGATATTTCAACAAGAAGATGTGCTGTTGGTGATGGGGCAAGAAGCAAGTATCGAATATTTTAAAGATCTCTACAAAAGAGGCGGACGATCATGATAGACTCAAGAGTTTTTTTGTTTGGTTACAGTAATCACGGAAAACCTATTGCCAGGGGGTTAAGTGAAGACGGTTTTTATGTGGTGATTGTCGAATCCGATGAAAAAAATTCTCAACAAGCCAAAGAAGACGGTTTTGAGGAGACGTATTTGGTTGATGTAACCAATGATGAGCATTTGATAAAATTAAATATTACGCCAAAAGATCAGCTTGTCTGTGTAATGGATGATGAGCATCTCAATGTCTTTTTGACGCTGTCGCTTCGTTCCCTGTTTGAGACATGCACCATTTTGTCCATCTCCGATTCGATCCATACAACGCAAAAACTCAAAATGGCAGGTGCCGATAAAGTAATTGATCTTTACGAAGTGAGCGCCAACCGCATCCACAGTATCCTCAAAAGGCCGGTTACAATAAAACTTCTTGAAGGATTTGTGGGTGACCGTCGCGAAATTAGTTTTAAAGAGTTTGTGATCTCGGAGGATTCTTTTCTAAGAGGTGTGATGTCTGATGAATATAGCTTTGAACAGCATGGGGTGCTTTTGGTGGGAATGATCGATCAGGAACTTGGAAACAATTTTATCTTTGCAACTGCAGGCGTGAATCACAAGTTGGATACCGGCGACATGATCGTTTGCCTGGGAAGCGAAGAAAATCTGAATGCATTTGAAAATTTTATCACCCAAACAAAAGAGAGAGGATAAGCTATGAAGATTGCCATTATCGGTGCGGGCAAATGGGGACAGGCTCTTTATCATGCCTACAGCCAAAATAATGATGTGGTCATCTCTTCTCGTACACCCAGAGAGATAGAGCATTTCGTTTCAGTAGATGAAGCTTTGGGCAGAGAGTATCTTGTTATGGCCATACCTGCACAAAATGTGCGCAGCTGGATGCAGGAACATTTCAAAGACAAAGGGCAGAAGATTTTGGTTGCAGCCAAAGGAATAGAGACAGCCACGGGAGCTTTTTTGAATGAGATTTATTCGGAGTTTGTTTCTCCTGACAGATTGGCTTTTATCTCCGGGCCCTCTTTTGCAAGCGAAGTGAAAGAATCTTTGCCCACAGCACTGATCATCAGCTCAACCAATTTGGAACTTGCAAAAATCTATGCAGACGCATTGCCGGATTTTATCAAGGGTTATGTTAGTGATGATGTGGTAGGTGCAGAAGTTGCAGGAGCCTACAAGAATGTAATTGCCATTGCAGGAGGTGTTTGTGACGGGTTGGGGCTTGGAAATAATGCCAGAGCCGCACTTATCTCAAGAGGGCTCGTGGAGATGACGAGATTTGGTCTATTTTTTGGTGCGAAAAGCGAAACTTTTCTTTCTTTGGGGGGTGCGGGAGATCTTTTTTTGACCGCCAGTTCCACACTCTCACGTAATTATAGGGTAGGACTGGGGCTTGCTGCCAAAAAAAGCATGGATGTGATACTCCGGGAGTTGGGAGAGGTTGCAGAGGGTGTACCAACAGCCAGAGCGCTTCATAAGATAGCCCAAGAAAAGCAGATTTATTTACCTATCGCTGCTGAAGTTTATGCGATGATAGAAGAGAACAAAGACCCTATGCAGAGCGTAAGGGATCTGCTGCGTTAAGAAATTTGGATTTTGCCCTATCTCCCCAAATTCGATTCTAGATTAAGATGACGGAATTTTCGCCATTGAGGATTTGATCGTGAATCGAATTTATGCGCGAATCAGAAGTTTTAACTGCACGTTTTTGGACAAAGACACAAAGGCTTTATGTTAATTTCTTTTTGATAAAATGTAAAAAATGGAGATCGAAGAATGAATTATAAACAAATACTTTTTTTTGCTTTGTTTTTAAGCGGGTTGTGCAGTGCCAAGGAGACCCCATTGCCTACGCACACCATTCATATCTCAGGACAAAAGGCATTTGAGGAGGCAAAACTTTATGATGCGTTAAGCGCAGATACTAAAAGTTTTTTCCAGTTTTGGAAAGAAGATACTCCTCGCATTAAAGACAAACTGATCCCGACACTCGACCCGACATTAAAAAGTTTTTATGATTCTGAGGGGTTTTATGATGCAAATTTTACGATCAAAGAGACCAATACCTCAGTTACTATAAAAATCAATGAAAACTCACCTGTTCTTGTTAACGATATCGCCATAAGCAGCGACTACAGCATCGCCGAATATGTTACCTTTAAAAAAGGTGAAAGATTCAGGGCCAAAGAGTTTGTTCGTATTAAAAATGAAATTATCAGTGCTTTGCTTAAAGACGGGTATTGCAGCTATGATCTTGATACCAAGGCGTATGTGGATTTAGAGTCCCACCGGGTTGATCTGAGATATGCGTTGAAAAAAGGTGATATTTGTGTATTTGATCAAACCAATATCAAGGGCTTAAAGACAATAGATGAGAAGATAGTGCTTTCGCGCATAGCGGCAAAAGAGGGGGAACGATTTGATACAAGACGCATTGAGCAGACCTATGCAAACCTATACATGCTTGATGCCTTTGACAGTGTGATCGTAAATTCGAATCGTAAGTTTTACAATAAAGTTCCTATAGATATCGTCTTGAGTGAGGTAAGAAAGCCCTATCATCTGGAGACGGGTGCGGGTTATGATACGTATGTGGGAGCGCGTGTGCATAGCGAAGTGACTAAGAAAAATTTTATGGGCGATGCGCAAAAAATAAAACTGCAGATATCATGGTCACAAAAAGAAGAGCTTCTTCAGTTGGATTTTTTTAAACCGGCCTGGTTTGATCTGTTTGGGTACTATCTGGATTTTGGTGCAGTTGCAGGATATTCCAATCTTGAATATGACGGATTTATGGAAAAAAAAGAGTATACAAGGGCATACTTTGAGCATGAACATGAAAAATTAAAACTCAGGGCCGGAGTCGCGCTTGAAAATATTGACATCGCCCTGATAGACAATCTCGCAGACAATCAAGTGCTTCAGCAAGCGATTAATGACGGTACATTTTTGCTTTTTTATCCCTATTTTGAAGGGATATATGATGCAAGGGATTCAAAACTCAATCCCAAATACGGCTATTATCTATCGGGATATTTTGAATACGGTGTTCCTTACAGTGATGAAGCAAGCGTGTATGAAAAATTGCTTATTGAGGGAAGATATATTTATAGTTTCGGAAATTTGACGCTTGCAGGGGTGGCTAAAGCAGGAGTGATAGACCAGACGTCCAACGAAATTCCTGAGTCAAAACTCTTTTTTGGCGGAGGATCTTTTAGTAACAGGGCCTATGGTTTTAGAGAAATCGGCGTAATACTCTCTCCGACAGAGGAGAGTATCGAGGGCGCTTCGAGTATGCTCAATTTCTCTTTTGAAGCAGATTATCCCATATGGGGTGATTTCTATGGAGCAGTTTTTACGGACAATACGATGCTGACAAAAGAGAGTTATGATTTTTCGGGAGATTTCATCACTTCCGCAGGGGCGGGTGTGCGCTATATGACGCCTATCGGGCCTATCAAGATGGATATAGGAGTTAACGTTCATGATCCGTCTCAGTACGGTATTTCATTTCAAATAGGACAATCATTTTGAAAACAGTATCCTCAAGCAACTCAGATTTTGGGCGAAACGGTATTATCTTTTTTATCTTTTTTGCAGTGTTTGCATTGGGAGGCATGATCTATTTTGCAGCCAATTCGCCGTGGGTAATTCAAAAGGCAGCAGAGAAGTTTGCTCCCCAATACGGTATCTCTTATGAAGGGCTGAGAGGAAATGTTTTTACGGGGATAGAGATAGAAACACCGAGCTACAAAGGCGAGCCTTTGGCTGAAAAGATTACATTAAAATGGAATCCCAATGCACTTTTGCATAAACACATTGCTGTTACAAAATTGCAGATAGAAAAAGCGAATGTTGATACGATCGAAAAATTTGTTTCTTCATTTGAAAGCGATGAGCCTAAAAAAGATTCGAAACCGTTCGATTTTACGGTAGCAATCGAAAATCTTTCTGTAAGTCTTGATGCGTTTGTACGCAATGCAATTACAGTGAGAGATTTTTTTGTCGGTGCACAAAAAGTGGTCTATCGCCAAGATGCGCTTGAAGTAGAAAATGCGATACTGTCTGCCGATACCAATATTACCAAGTTAAGTCTTGAGGCAAATTTTTTAAATCAGATATTGCAAATAGAGTCTTTATCGCTTGAAAATGTTGACACGGAGGCATTGGAAAAAATAGCCGCATCAATACAGAGCGCTGCTGTAAAAAATGCTGCCGCCGAGAACAAAAACGATCTTGAGAGCGTTGAGCCGTCACCGTTTATTCCCAAATATGTCAAATTGCATCAGGCAGATATCTCTTTGCTTCCCAGAAGCTTTGAATCGCTTAAGATAGACCGTTTTGTGCTGAAGGGCGAAAATGTGGTATTGAATACGGAAAAATTATCAGCAGAGCAGGGCTTATTAGATTTGAATATGACTTCTAATGTCGGTAACGCGCTTTACCAAGGAAACATTCGCCAAAATATACTGATGGGAAGATTGAATATTATACCGAGTCCAGCACTTTTTGATCTCTATAAACTCCCGGTTCGCAAAGAAGCTATCACAAATATCGCTATGGATCTTAATATATCCAAAGAAGAAGCGGTTGCAGATTTAAACACCAAAGCCATGCGAATTTTGGATCAAGAAGAAGGCCAACTGAATATAGATGTCGATGATCTTCATTCGCATGCGGTTTACAAAATCGCCAGCAAAACCCTGCAGATAGATTCGCATCTTTTGGTTACTACCCCTTATGCAAAAGGAGTTTTATTGACCAATACCTTGGAAATAGGCAAAATGATCCGCTACAACGGAAAGATTCAAGCAAAAACATTGACGGGCATCGATCCCAAATTAGCAAAACTATTGGAGTCTCCGGTACTAGCTTATGAAGGAAACATCAGCAGCTTGCAGGCCCAATTGGAATCTGGCCATATCAAAGGAGATTTCAATTTGTCTGAATTCAAAAAAGGGCGGCTGCATCTTGAGACAAAAGAAGCTATCATGCTGAGCGAAATATTTGAGCTTCCGGTAGGGCTGCAAAAAGCAAAAGGCAATGTGACAGTAGATATGCCTTTGGATTTTGATGCAAATGCGACATGGGAAGGTAAAACAAAAATAGATTCCGATCTTGTCACTATTGATGCGGATATTTTGTATAAAAAAACGCTTCAGATCAGCATGACAAGCATAATACCGCAAAATTCTCTTTTAAAATCATACAACAAAGCAATCAAATGGGAGAATCTCAGCCCACTGAAAGCAGAATTGGTTTGGGATAAAAAAACCGTAGACACAAAAGTGGATACTGAGGTATTTAAAGCAAGCGCCGTTTATGCATTGGAAGATTCAAAAATCAATGGAAAATTCAATTTGGGCGGGATGCAAGCCGATATAGGCGGAATTTTGGATAAAGCATTCACGGTAGATATTAAAGCGCAATCCCTACAGATACTGATGAAAGATTTGCAATCTATTTATACTCTTAAGGAGATACCTCAAGTTGAAGGAAGCGCAAATCTTCACGCAGAAATTACAGAGCTTAAGCATGTCGATTTGCTGCTTTCTTCCCCTAAAATAAGCTATAAAGCCGATTCCAAAACAATATACCATCTCACCGATATTGCGTTTAAAAGCCGTCTGGAAGCATCTAAAATAACTTTGGAAAACTATCGGGTTACTTATGACAAGCAAAAGTTTTTTGCTACCAAACCATCAACAATCCAAATGGAGAATGATACGCTGCAAGTGGTAGAATTATGGGTTAACGATGAGGTAAAAACGAAAGGATCTTATAACACTAAAACCCTAAAAGGCGAATTTGCAACCACGGCAGATTCGCTTCATATCTCCCATGAGGCTGTAGAGTTTGACAGCAAAATCAATCTTAAAACCTCCCTGGACGGAAATAAAACATCTGTCGCCGGCGATATTACGCTTTTGGGCGGCAATGTATATTATGATATGAGCCGAAAAAGCTTTGCCTCGGATGAGGATATCATCATGGTTCAGGACATCAAAAAGAAAAAGCAAAGTTCTTTTATGGATAATTTGAGTGCAGCGGTACAGATAAAAACGCAAAAACCCCTTATCTACAAGCAAGGCGATATCGATATTGCCATCGATGCAAATTTATTGGTTTATAAAGCTGAGCATTCACCGTTAAATTTGATAGGTACTGTTGAGATCCCAAAAGGAGGAACCTATAGGTTTGAAAAGAAAAAGTTTGTTTTTGATAAAAGCTATCTGTATTTTACCGGTAACCCTAAAAAGCCGATGCTTGAGGCTAAAATAGAAAACAGAGCCCTTCACCATCTTATCACGATTGTCGCTTCGGGATCGCCTGATGCGCCTGTCGTTAATTTTTCTTCTTCTCCCAGCCTTACAAAAGAAGAGATACTTTCGGTTATTCTGTTTGATTCAGAGGCTGGGGCAGGGACTCATGACGGAGACGACATGATGAAAATGATGGGAGGTGCTATGGCAAAATCGGCATTGGTAAATGCCGGAGTAAAGATAGACCATCTTGTTTTCGGGGAAGGAAACAGTGTTGAAGTGGGAAAAAGACTTACCGATAAAATCACGATTATTTATGTCAATGATGAGATTGCCAGTGTCAAGCTTCAGTATAGACACACTCCTCACATTCAAAGCGTCTTGGAGGCAAGTGAAATTTCGCAATCCTATGATATTATCTATAAAACAGATTTTTAAGAAAGTCTGTTTTTGAAATCTTCATAGCCAAATTCTCGTACGACTTCTAAGGTGCCGTCGGCTCTTTGAATGGCAATGCTTGGAAGTTTAATCCCGTTAAATGTTGTTGCCTTGACCATCGTATAGTGCATCTGATCTTCAAAGACAATTTTATCGCCGATTTTAAGCGGCGCATCAAAACTATAATCCCCCATGATGTCTCCCGCCAAACAGGTGTTGCCTGCAAGACGGTATGTGTGGGTTTTCTCGCCGGCTTCGCCTGCATTGCGTACTTCGGCGCGATAAGGCATGATGATGGTATCGGGCATATGGGCTTCAGCAGAAGTATCAAGTATGGCGATATCTATTCCGTTGTGCACGATATCCAATACGGACGCTATCAACGATCCTGTCTCCCATCCTATAGCTTCACCCGGTTCAAGATACACCTCTACGTTATATTTGAATTTGAAAGCCTTGATAAGATCGATAAGCTTCTCAATATCATACCCTTTGCGTGTAATGTGATGTCCGCCGCCAAAATTGATCCACTTCATTTTAGGTATATAGGCTCCGAATTTCTCCTCAAAATGCTCGAGTACTTTTTCTAACGCTTCGCTTCCCTGCTCACAAAGTGCATGAACATGCAGTCCCTCGCATTGTGCCAGGATGCTCTCGTCAAAGTTTGCGATGGTGGTACCCAGTCTTGAGTAGAGTCCGCAAGGATTATAGATTTCCTTGGGAGATTCTGAGTATTCAGGATTGATACGCAATCCCAGCGAGAGCACAGGATTGATTTTTTTGGCTTGTGCAGCAAATCGTTTGAATTGTGCAGGAGAGTTGAAAACCAGATGATGAGAGATTTTTGCTATCTCATCGATCTCTTCTTCTTTGAATGCAGGCGAATAGGTGTGCACTTCCTTGCCAAAGGTGTCATAGGCAAGTTTTGCTTCGTGCAGTCCGCTGGCGCAGCATCCTTCCAAATAAGGTTTGATAGTGTCAAAGCTTTTCCAAAGCGCATAGCCTTTGAGCGCAAGCAACACTTTTGCGCCGCTTTCTTTTTTAATATAGGTTATTGTTTCCAAGTTTGAAATCAAGCGCTTTTCTTCAAGCAGCCAAACGGGAGAAGGTAGGTTGTAGGTAGGTTCTTTTTTCATAAATGCAAGTATAGCAATAGTATGCTAAAATTAATTTTGATATAATCAACAAACACTTATGCAGGTTATGAAAAGGGGGAGAGAGATGGCGAGGGAAGGTTTGCATTTTAATGAAAAGCAGATAAAAATAGCATCTAAAATGATAGATAAGCTCGAGACAACGTTAGATATTTTATATTACTTTCTGGAGCACAAAAAAGATCAGACATTTGTTATCGTATTGATTTCGGCAAAAGATATTGACTTGTGTGATTTACTAAAAAAAGAAAAGCGTGATACAGACATGCTTTTTAAGATCAATAAAGAGGACGATCTTTATGCAGTTATCTGTCAAAAGACAAAAGTAGAAGGCGGATATCGGTTTGCAGAGAGATTGCTTCGAAAGATACTGTTAAGCAATGGTCATAGTGTTTATAGTGTTGCATTGGAGATAAGAACAACAAAATATTCGATCAAAGAAGCTGTTTTGAGGCTTATAGATACTTATTTTCAAGCGAAGTCGGAAAACAAAGAGGGTGAAATTGTTTTTCGAAGTTTATATTAGTATGATTTAAGGCAGGTTAAGGTAAAATCGCGTCCACTATTGTCTTACACTGCGTTTAGGCAAAATTTTATGAAGGATCATACGAAATGAAAAGAACATACCAGCCACACACTACACCAAGAAAAAGAACACACGGGTTTAGAACAAGAATGAAAACAAAAAACGGCAGAAAAGTGATTTCTGCAAGAAGAGCTAAAGGCAGAAAAAAATTAGCTGCATAAAACATTTTACTAGAATAAAAACTGGTAAAGAGTTTGATGGCGTGTACAAACATGCCACCAAAATATGGCACACTCCTTATTTTGTTCTTTTTTATAAAAAAGAGAAAGAGTTCAAAGTGGGGTTTGTTGCCAGTAAAAAAATAGGAAATGCAGTTCATCGAAACAGAGCTAAACGTTTACTAAGGGCACATTTCATAGAAAATATTGATCTTCTGTCTGCGGGTAGTTATGTGCTAGTTGCAAAGCCTGCACTTATCAAAGAAACTTATCAAGAGACGCGCAAATCGTATCTGCTCGCGCTCAAGAGATGCTTGGCTGAAAAATAGCTTATTCGAATTTGACCTGCATCAAAGAAACTTAACATATATCATACTATACTATTGTCTCAATCAGTATTTTTAATAAAGGTATCACTTTGGAACAACAAGATCTTCAAAAACGACTTCTTTTGGCACTTGCCCTCTCTTTTTTTGTATTTATTGCATTTAGTTATTTTTTTCCGGCACAAACTACAGAACATAAGAGTGAAAAAAATGTAACGCAAACCCAAGCATATCCTGCCCCCGAAAACAGCACCTCTTTAGCACAAAATACATCTGATGCTGCCGTTGATGCTCCTGCAAAACCGGAAACCTCTGTCTTGGCGACAGTCAAATCTACCAATTTTATAATGACGATAGATGTATATGGCCGTATTGCACAAGTAGAGCTTTTGGAGGATAAGTATAGGGATGATGAAGGCAATACCTTAAAGATCCTTGATCCGCAAAAAGCCAAGCCCCTTGAGATACGATTTTCTGATGCGACTATAAATAGTGAAGCGTTTAAAACGCCTTATAGCGTTGTGGGCGCAAACAGTATTGATGTATCCAACGAGGACCAAACTGTAATACTGGAGCAGAAGCTCTCAGAGCTTACTGTGACAAAAAAGATTACATTTAAAGCAAACGGAGCTTACGATGTTGCAGTGACAACATCCAAAGATGCATCATATTTCATTACTCCCGGCTATAGACCCGTAGCCGATCAGTCTATATATATGCTGGTGCGTGGGGCATTGATTAAGACAAATGAAAATACCATTAAAACCATAGAAGACGGGGATGCAAAAGGCAATGAAAGTTTTAATAATGCCAAAATCGCTTCTGCATTTGATCGATATTATGCTTCACTATTGTTTGATTTCGACAAAGGAATAAATGTTTCTATTTTAAAAGAGAAAGAGGACAATCCCCTTATTTTTATTCAAGGAAGCAGCGAGTTTAATCTGCATGGCTATATAGGCCCAAAAGACCATGAAATTCTTAAATCCATACATGCGGAACTTACCGATGCAATTGAGTTTGGCTGGTTCTCTTTTTTGGCAATCCCTTTCTTTAAGGTTCTTTTGTGGATACACGGATATATAGGGAACTGGGGATGGGCAATTATTCTTTTTACTGTTTTGGTAAAACTGATACTTTTCCCTCTTTCATATAAAGGCATGATGTCAATGCAAAAGCTCAAAGATTTAGCGCCCAAAATGAAGGAACTTAAAGAGAAATATAAAGGTGATCCTGCAAAGATGAATATGCAGATGATGGAATTATATAAAAAACATGGAGCCAATCCTATGGGGGGATGTCTGCCCATGCTGCTTCAAATTCCTGTTTTCTTTGCATTGTATCGCGTACTTTTGAATGCCGATGAGCTTCAAGGCGCCAACTGGATGTTATGGATAAACGATCTTTCCAGAATGGATCCTTACTTTATCCTGCCGATTTTGATGGGCGCATCAATGTATTTTCAACAAAAAATTACACCGTCAAATTTCACTGATCCACTTCAAGAGAAGATTTTTAAGTGGTTTCCGGTCATTATGACGGTATTTTTTGTCTATTTTCCATCAGGCCTTGTGCTGTATTGGCTGGTCAATAACCTCTTTACTATCGCGCAGCAGTACTATATCAATCATATGTATAGCAAACATAAAGAGGCAGCCATCGCATTGCACCACAAGGGAAAGGATAGCAAATGAAAAAAGTTCATGCACCTACTCTTGAAGAAGCCTATCAAAAGGCTGCCAAGGAATTAGAGTGTTCTGTTACTGAACTTAAATATGAAGTGGTGCAGCATCCCTTTAAAGGGCTATTTGGTTTTTTTAAAAAAGAAGCAATTATTATTGCTGTTTACGATAAACCAAAAGAGGTCTCCAAAACAAAAACGGCAGCAAAGCATACACAGAGTGCTGCCGGAGAAAGCAGTTTGACTGCATCCGGGCAGATGATTCTTGACGACAAGATTATTTTGGCTGAAAAAAATGCAGTTTTAGATAGTTTTTTTGATACAGATATGCATCAGAAGCAAGAGGTGTATGAAGAAGAAGGCATTATCTATGATGAATTGGCGCTTCTTATAGAAAATCAGCTGAAAGAACTTTTATCGTATTCGTGTTTCGATATTGATGTCGTTGAAGTGGACGTAAGAGATAATACTGCTCTTATCTTTATTGACGGAGAAGATGCCGCGTTGCTTATAGGCAAAGAGGGCTATCGCTATAACGCACTTTCTTATATGTTGTTTAACTGGCTGCATGCAAAGTATGAACTTTTTGTTAAGCTTGAAATAGCAGAATTTTTAACTTCACAAGAAGAGATGATCCGCAATTATATTAAGCCGGTTATTGAAAATGTAGAAAAATTTGGAAAAGGAAAAACACGTCCTTTGGATGGAATTTTGGTTCAGATTGCTTTAGAACAGCTCCGCAAAACCTTTCCCGATAAATATGTGGCTGTAAAAACAGGCAAAAACGGCAGCAAATTTGTTGTGATCAACGATTTTAATAATAAAATTCATGCATAAAACAATCGCTGCCATTGCCACCGCACATGGCGTTTCCTCGATCTCTATTGTCAGAATAAGCGGGGAAGAAGCATTGCAGATTGCTCACAAAATTTCACATAAGCAAGAGATTGTTCCAAGATATGCGCATCTAACCTCTCTTTATACCCCGGAAAATATACTTATTGACCGTGCAATTATGATTTATTTTGCAGCACCTAATAGTTTTACCGGAGAGGATATTGTTGAATTTCAATGCCATGGCGGCATAGTGGTGGCACAAGAGATTCTCGATACGGCAATGACCCATGGCGTGCGTCTTGCTGAGCCGGGAGAATTTTCCAAGCGGGCTTTTTTAAACGGAAAGATTGATCTGACCGAAGCGGAAGCCATCTCAAAGTTGATTGAGGCCAAGAGTGTGGATGCCGCTAAAATTTTAGCCAAACAACTCAAAGGCGAACTTAAAATATTTGTAGAGGAAACCAGGGAGGCCTTGCTTAGGTCGCTGGCCTATTCTGAAGTGATGATAGATTATGCTGAAGAAGATATCCCTGATGATATTATGCAAAGTATTCTTGATCAACTTGATGGGCTTACCTTTCAAATAGAACGAATTGTCGATGCCAGCCATAGACGCAGAGGGCTGATAGATGGCTTTAGGGTAGCCATTATCGGCAAGCCCAATGTGGGTAAAAGTTCTTTGTTGAATGCATTGCTTAGTTATGAGAGGGCGATTGTCAGCGATATCGCCGGCACCACAAGAGATACTATAGAAGAGCAGGTAAGGATCGGTTCTCATATTATCAGGCTGGTCGATACTGCAGGCATCCGTGATGCTCAAGACGGCATAGAAAAGATAGGGATAGAGCGTTCACTAAGTTCGATAGAGGAGGCAGACGTCATTATTGCATTGTTTGACGGAAGCAGGATATTTGATGAAGAGGATGAAAAGATAATTTCTCTCGTTGATGGTCTTAAGGAAAAAGAATGCATTGTTGCTATCAACAAAACAGATCTGGAGCACCGTTTTGACAGATCAAGAGTTGACAAATATTCCCCTATAGAAGTGAGTGCAAAAAAAGGATTTGCGCATCTCACTCAAAAATTGGAAAATCTTTTTGACAGTATCGGTCAAGGTGATGAGTTAATGCTAGTGTCAGCGCGCCAAATAGACGCAGTGACAAAAACAAAAATATCAATTCAAGAGGCAAAAGTGCCATTGCTAAATGGGGAGTTGGAGTTTTTCTCCTATCATTTGCAAGAAGCCGTTAAAATGATCTCTTCTATCTCCAAACCTTATGAAAGTGAAGAGATACTCGATAAGATGTTCGGCGAATTCTGTTTGGGAAAATGAAATGGAAGACTTGACCCGATTTTTTGTTTCAAGTGACTTTGAGATATATAGTATAATATTTTTGTTTCTTTTCGTGTGTTGGTTTTTTGTAAATACGCTAAGATACTATAAGCAAGAAAAGAGAAAAATGAGAAACTTGCATCGTTTTGCCGGCAATGGCGAGCCGCAAGCACAGCACGAACTTGCCAAGCGTTATCATCACGGAAAAATGGTGAAAAAAAATTGCCAAAAAGCAGCCTTTTGGTATCAAAAAGCAGCATTTACCGGAGATGAGCAGGCCAAAGGCTATTTGGAAATGTTTTTGAAAAATCATAAAAAAAATGATCGGTTTTATTGTTGATACTTGTGGATACTCCTAAAGTTAATACAGTATAATTCAGATTATATAAAAAAGGAAGCAAAAAATGACAAAAAAAATATCCTTATTTTTTACATTATTAATAATAGTATTTTTTTTTAGCGGATGTGTAGAAAGAGAACTTACTCTTTCAGAAAACGGTTCACGTTCTTCAGGGTATTCAAAGTGGGGAAGCCAAGGCAGTCCGGAAGAGGAAAATGTCGATATCTCAGATCTTGAAGATGAAACCGAAACAATCGCAGAAGACGAAATGATAATCACCGATGAGGCGGGCCAGCAAAAAGTTAAACGCATTTCTTTTCCGGTTGCCGAATATGCTCGCCTCCCAAAAACAGGCAAAGGGACAATAAAAGGCGCTATTTATTTAGCAGATAGCTATAACAGAAAAATCTTTGGCGCATCAACAAGACTGTATCTCAATCCGTTGACAAGTTATTCAAGACAGTGGTACAAAGAGAGCTATCTTGGCGGTTATAGCATGGATGAATCAGATTCCAGACTTTTTAATTATTTAAGATTTACGGCTTCAGATGCACAGGGTAATTTTGCTTTTTATGGTGTTCCGAGCGGACGGTATTATCTTGTAGGAACAGTGCAGTGCGGTCAAGAATGTGGATATGATATACCTAAAAATATTCGTATTGCAACAGAAGTCAGTGTAATTGGCAATCAAATGATACAAAAGGATCTGACTAGAGTCGCGGAATAAGACTGCAATGGCAGAATTATTCCGTAAACCCCTTGAAAAGTAGTAAAAAAGAGGATGTTACTTTTTCGGATAGGCAGCATCAAGCGCATTATAAAGCTCATCTGCTGTCATCCCCTCTTGTGCATCCAGGCACTGCTGCATAATAATATTGTCTTCAATTCCATTCCATAGCTTATGATAAGTTCCTTCTTTGTATCCGCGATCCTGTCTAAATTGATTTAGAACATTTTTTCCGATATAAAGTTTATATAAAGCATCAAGGTTAAGTCCTGACTGTATCGCTATATCAATAAATGCTTCGATCGGTTTTTCGGTTGATGTCTCGCAAAAGAGTGACTTTATCAGTTTTTCGACTGTTTCTATTTGTTCGTAGTAATTTTTCTCTGTAGTTTCAAGAGGTTCTGCGAAGATACTATAATTGGGTAGAGCGTGGATCGACCGGGCCAAAGCATCAATAGTCCCCCTGTTTTTAATCTTGTAGTCTTGAAGGGCCTCAGACATAATGAAATGCCAGATATCCACCGTTTCGATCTTGATATTTTCATAGTCTGGTTTTGCATCAATATTTTTCCAGTGTTTCCAGGGATAACTCTCTATGAGTTCGGCACATTCAAGATAGGCGCAGCGTTTCCAATCGATAAGTTTACCGTTTTTGGTGATACCCTTCTCCCAGCCTTCTCCGTTTGTGGCGTCATTTAGCTGTTGTTGAAGTTGGAGCATTTGCAGTATTTTATTCATTCTTGCCCTTTATGTTTGATGAATAATTTTACCTATTTATCACTTATTTAGCACTTTTTAATTATAATAATAACCTTATTTACCTCCTCAAAGGACACCATATTATGTCACAGATTGAAAATCTAGATGAAGTTTTAAAAAATCACAAATTAAGCAAAGAAGAGTATCAAGAGATTGTTCGTATCCTTGACGGCCGTCATCCCAATGTTGTAGAGATAGGTATTTTCTCAGCCATGTGGTCAGAGCATTGTTCTTACAAATCAAGCAAAAAATACCTCAATGGTTTTCCCACAAAAGCGCCATGGGTTATTCAAGGGCCCGGTGAAAATGCAGGAGTTATTGACATCGGCGAAGGAATGGCGGCTGTATTTAAAATGGAAAGCCATAACCATCCTTCGTTCATTGAACCTTTTCAGGGCGCTGCGACAGGAGTGGGAGGTATCCTCAGGGATATTTTTACGATGGGAGCAAGACCTGTTGCCAATCTCAATGCGCTTCGTTTTGGGCAAGTCAACGGAAATAGCGAAATAAGCAAATATCAAAGACATCTCGTGCGCGGTGTAGTGGAAGGCATTGGAAGCTATGGAAACTGTATGGGCGTACCCACTATCGGCGGAGAAGTAAGTTTTGATGAGAGTTACAATGGAAATATTCTTGTTAATGCTTTTTCTTTGGGGCTTGTAAAAGCGGATGAGATTTTTCTTGGTGTGGCTTCGGGTGTTGGCAATCCTGTGATTTATGTAGGTTCTAAAACGGGACGGGACGGGCTTGGAGGTGCCGTGATGAGTTCGGACAGTTTTACGGAGGAGTCAAAATCGCTTCGTCCTACCGTGCAAGTGGGCGATCCTTTTACTGAGAAGCTTTTGTTGGAGGCCTGCTTGGAGCTCTTTAAAACCGATCATGTTGTGGGTATTCAAGATATGGGGGCCGCAGGGCTCACCTCTTCTTCTTTTGAAATGGCAGGCAAAACAGGTGCCGGGCTTATTATGCATCTAGATAAGGTGCCGGCAAGAGAAGAGGGAATGACACCCTATGACTTTATGCTTTCAGAATCCCAAGAGCGTATGCTAATCTGCGCCAAACAAGGGAGTGAACAGGCTATCATTGATATCTTTGAAAAATGGGGACTCGATGCAGCAATAATCGGTGAAGTAACAGATACGGGACGTATGGAGCTTTACTGGCATGGCGAAAAATGTGCAGATATGCCTATTGCCCCGGTAAGTGAAGAAGCGCCTATGCTTGACAGACCGACATCAAGACCAAAATACCTTGATGGGGTGAATGCGAAAACGGTGAATGACTATGCTGCGGTAACAGATCAGGAGGCGTTTGAAAAACTATTGGCATCCCTGGAAGTGGTTGACAAATCATGGGTGTATCAACAGTATGACTCAATGGTGCAAACCAATACTGCAAAAGGACCTGGAAGTCTTGATGCAAGCTGCATCCGCATTAAAGAAAACGGCAAAGCATTGGCGATGAGTTCTGATTGTAATCCTCGCTACTGTTATATAGATCCAAAAAAAGGTGCCGCGCTGGCAGTGGCGGAAAGCGGACGCAATGTTGCAATGAGCGGCGCTAGACCTTTGTCTATTACGGATTGTTTGAATTTTGGAAATCCGGAAAATCCTGAAGTGATGTGGCAGTTTGCCCAAGCGTGCGAAGGAATAAAAGAGGCTTGTCTTGAACTCAATACCCCTGTAGTAAGCGGCAATGTGTCTCTTTATAACGAAACTAACGGGGTAAGCGTATTTCCTACCCCTGCAATTGCTATGGTGGGCCTGAATGACAATCAGAACAAAGTGCTTCCAAGTGTTTTTCAGGAAGAAGGCAATAGTGTGATACTTTTGGGAGACAGCAGAGGAGAGTTTGGAGGCTCGCTTTATATTAAAGAACTTTTTGGCGAAACGGTAGGATCTTTGCCGGCATTTGATTATAGCGCCGAACTTAAGCTTTGGGATCTTGTGATCGAAGCCAATAAAAAAGGTTTGCTCAAAGCTGCAAAAGATGTCAATCTTGGCGGTATTGCCATCGCACTTTCTAAAATGGCAGCGGTCTCAGATAGGGGCATTGTAGCAAATGTTGATGTTTTGCAAAGCAGAGATATTTTTGACGAAACGCAAAGCAGGGCACTTGTGGAGGTTGAAAATAAGCATATTGAGGCATTCACAACAATGGCAGCAGGCCTGGGAATCAAATTTGAAGTCATCGGAACAATCGGCGGCAGCACGGTCAGGGTCAATGATGTTGAGCTTCCTTTGGAAAAAGTCAAAGAGGTATATTTTACGACATTTGCTAAGACGATCGAGCAAGATTTGTAGTTTGAGTATTTCACTAATCTAAAACACACGATAAACAAAAGAAGGAAGGAAAGAACTTTATGAGAGCATTGTTAAGCGTAAGCGATAAAAACGGTATTGTTGCTTTTGCAAAAGAATTGGAACGATTGGGGTGGGAAATTATTTCAACCGGAGGAACCTACAAAACATTAAGCAATGAAGGCATCAAAGTTACAGAGATAGACGAAGTAACTAAATTTCCTGAATGTTTTGAGGGGCGCGTAAAAACACTTAACCCTTATGTGCATGGCGGTATCCTATATAAAAGAGAAGATCAGGCGCATGCCGCACAGGCCAAAGAGCTCGGCGTAGAAGGGATAGACCTTGTCTGTGTCAATCTTTATCCGTTTGCCGCAACCATCGCCAGAACGGACGAATTTGAAGAGATTATTGAAAATATTGATATCGGCGGTCCCACCATGGTGCGTTCTGCGGCAAAAAATTTTAATGACGTACTTATCGTAACGGACGCAAATGACTACAATTTGGTGCTTGAAGCTATAGAAAAAAAAGAAGACACATTGGAATTCAGAAGAAATCTGATGATAAAAGCTTTTGAGCATACTGCTGCGTATGATGCGATGATTGCCAATTATATGAATGGCCGTTTCAATGAAGGTTTTGGAGACTATCAGTTCATTGCGGGCAAAAAAGTATTTGATACGCGTTATGGCGAAAATCCTCATCAAAAAGGTGCACTGTATGAATTTGGAGGATTTTTCAGTAATCATTTCAAACAGCTTAAAGGAGAGGCGAGTTTTAACAACCTTACCGATGTGAACGGTGCCCTTAAAATAGCCGCCAGCTTTGGAGACGAAAACGCCGTTTGCATTGTCAAGCATGGAAATCCTTGCGGATTTGCCATAAAAGAAAATTTAGTAGATGCTTACGCTGAGGCGCTTAAATGTGATCCTGTTTCTGCATTTGGCGGTGTGGTTGCAGTGAATGGGGTTGTAACAAAGGCTTTGGCGGAAAAAATGAATGAAATTTTTCTTGAAGTGATTATCGCAGCAGATTTTGATCAAGAAGCTATAGCGGTTTTTGAAAACAAGAAACGTATTAAGCTTTTTGCACAAGGGGGCAAAAAGCTCGTGCTTGCCAATGATCCTGCAGATTTTAAACATATTGACGGCGGTTTTGTTTTTCAAAACAGTGATTGCATCTGTAACAATGAAGTACACAAGGCAGAACAAAAAAGTGAGCTTACAGCAAGTATGCAAGAGATGAAAGATTTAGAGATAGCATGGAAAGTTGCAGGACTAACGAAGTCAAACTGCGTAGTTTATGTTAAAAACTCGGCGATGGTTGCAGTGGGTATGGGTATGACTAGCCGTGTGGATGCAGCACAATGTGCACTCAAAAAAGCCAAAGAGATGAATCTTGACGTCAGCGGGGCAGCGATGGCCTCGGAGGCTTTCTTTCCGTTCCGCGACAGCATAGACGCCGCCGCTGCCGCAGGCGTGAAAGCGATCATTGAGCCGGGGGGAAGCATTCGTGATGATGAAGTGATCCAGGCAGCAAACGAGCACGGTATCGCACTTTATTTTACGGGCGTAAGACACTTTTTGCATTAAAAATCAATAAGGTAGAACCTTCACGGCTTTACCTTTGCTGTCTTCCGATTTTCTTTTAATTTCTGACTCATATCCCATTTGTTTTTACTCAATTGATACTGTTTATTTGATTTATCTTCTTGTGCTACAATGCCAATAAAATAGAGGTGAACACATGCGAAAAATACTTTTTGGGATATTGATGATATGGACTGCCTTATTGGCAGATTTGCAGGAAGTTTGGGTTACTCCGGATTTTATAGAAAAAGATATCAAGATTATTGATATAAGAACACCTTCAGAATGGAGAGAGACAGGCATAGTCAAGGGTGCATATACTCTTATGTTTTTTGATGAGCAGGGACGATTTGATATTCAGGGTTTTTTAAATCAATTGAATAAAATTGTCAAGAAAGATGAGCAGTTTGCACTCATATGTCGAACAGGAAGCCGTACTGCCGAGGTTTCAAAATTTCTAGCCAACGAAATGGGCTACAACGTGATTAACCTGAGGGGGGGTGTAATGAAATTGAGATATGAGGGGTACAAATTTGTACCCTATACACAATAATTTTTTTATGAACTTGATTGACATTGACTAAACTAATTTGATATAATTATATAAAAATGAAGCTGGAATGCTGCAGGAAAAAAGATGGCAAAAAGTTTATATGAAACGCTTGGTGTAAGCGAAGATGCGAATGCTGATGAAATTAAAAAAGCATATAGAAAATTAGCAAGAAAGTATCATCCTGATATCAACAAAGAAGAGAGTGCTCAAGAGAAGTTTAAAGAAATTAATGCAGCCTATGAAGTACTTAGCGATCCCCAAAAGAAACAGCAGTATGATCAATATGGCGATCAAATGTTTGGCGGGCAAAATTTTCATGATTTTGCACGCGGACAGAGTGCAGATATAGATTTAGATGAAATATTAAGAAGTATGTTTGGCGGTGCAAGAAGCGGTTTTGGAGGCGCACAGGGAGGATTTGGCGGTTTTGGAGGATTTGGCGGAATGCCGGATCTGGACGTGCAAGCGCGTATTACTGTGCCATTCATGGTGTCCATTACGGGCGGCAAACATAGTGTTTCAGTGGGCGGTCAAAGTTTTGATATCAAGATTCCTGCAGGTATCAAAAGCGGTGAAACCATGCGTGTGCGCGGCAAAGGAAAACAGTACCAAGGCCAGGCCGGAGATCTTTTATTGAGTGTTGAGGTAGCTCCATCCAAAGAATATGAAAGAAAAGAGAATGATCTTTATAAAACATTTGATGTGCCGCTCAAAGAAGCGCTTTTTGGAGGAAAAATACAAATTGAAACACCTCAAAAAGAAGTTTCGCTAAAAGTTCCCCAAAATACTAAAAACGGCCAAAAATTTAGACTTAAAGGTCAAGGTGTGCCTGATAGAAAAACAGCGATGGTGGGCGATTTGTATCTGGTAGCCCATGTTGTTTTGCCTGATGTTGATACGCTTGATAAAGAACTAAAAACAATGCTAGAATCCAAACTATAAAGGAGGAGCGGATGCACAGTTACGATGAACCTGTTTATCTTATCTCAGTGGTTGCCAATATGCTGGAAATTCACCCTCAAACGCTTAGGCAGTATGAGAGAGAGGGGCTTGTAGAACCTTCGCGTACAGGAGGACGGATGCGTTTATACTCCCAAAGAGATATCGATCGCATGAAACTTATTTTACGATTGACACGTCAAATGGGTGTAAACTTGGCGGGAGTGGATATTGTGTTGCAGCTAAAAGAACAGATCGATCAGATGCAAAAAGAGATAGATCAGCTCCGCAAGGAACTTAACCGTATCAACCGTAATGGTTCGGTTCACTCAAGCAAAGCTTTGGTGACTAAAAGCAGTTATGATATTATTATCTTTGAAGACTAAAAATATTCTTTTTTAAATCCAATTTGCCCGGCTCGGGCAAATTGGATTATTCTGAAACACAGCGGTTGCCGCGTGAACCCCATTTTACAATGGTGCCTTTTGCATCAGTCTCTAAAAAGAGCTTACAGCTATCTGTTACAATATCTTGATTGTATCCAAACATCCCATAGTAACGATATCCATAGTACCCATATCCCATAACAGGCATTGATGGTACACTGCGAATTCTGGAATGCTCGTAGACATAAACTTTATTTTTGTTAGGCAATATAAACGTATGGTCAGGATAGCCTGCTTTCTCTATGAAGTGCGAAATATTTTGACCTACCCAGCGGTCATGTTTTTTAACAAAATTTTCATGCGTAGCACACCCTTGCATCATGGCCATTATTCCGATCAAAACACCTAGCTTCAGGAATGCTTGAAGGTTCCACTGTACCGGTATCTTTTTCATTTTGACTCCTTTGAAAAATTATTTATTATATTATAATCTATTTGTATGAATGATGCATGAAAATGGCCCATTGCTCTTGTATTTTAATTTTTGTGTGCCGATAAATATGCTTCAGCTTATCTTTATAAACACTTTATTGATTATGTTTTTGCCTATTGCAGAAAAAAGAAACTTAAAGAGTAAAAAAGATAGTATAAACCTATAGCGATAAGTGCACAGATTGCCTGGAGAAAAGATGGGTGTAGAAATAGAACGTAAGTTTTTAGTGAAAAATACATGGCCAAGAGAGAATGGTACTTTATATATACAAGGGTATTTGAGCCGTCAAAAAGAGCGAACGGTAAGAGTAAGAGTGGTGGGCGATAAGGGATATCTGACGATCAAAGGAAAGAATCAAAAAGCATCCAGGCCCGAATACGAATATGCCATCCCTGCAGAAGAGGCGAAGGAGATGCTGGAGCAATTATGTGAAAAGCCAATCATTTGCAAATACCGCTATAAGGTTTTATATGAAAATACAGTGTGGGAAATAGATCAGTTTTTGGGGGAAAATGAAGGATTGATTGTGGCTGAAGTGGAGCTGGAAAGCGAAGATCAAATGATTGATTTACCGCCGTGGATAGGTCAAGAAGTAACGGACGACACAAGGTACTATAATGCGAATCTTATCGGCAATCCTTATCAAAAATGGGAAAAAAAGATACAATAATATTATGGCAAATAAAACATTCAGCCATACAAGGGAGAATCTTATGGGTTGCAAAAAAATAGCGGCGTTATTTTTGTTGTTGGGCATCTTTATTACTCAAATGTATGCAGAAACCAAACTCTATGATTTGAAGTCCGGCATTATCGAGTATGCCATAAGCGGAGGCGGAAATATCATGGGTGTGCAGAGTGACACACGCGGAAAACGAAGACTTGTTTTTGACCAATGGGGTTTGCTTCAGATTCAAAAAGAACAAAGAACCTCTACTGTAATGGGGCAAACAACAAAAACGGATTCTATCACCAAAATTGACAACGGCATTGTGTATGCGGTTGATGTCGACAAGAAAGTGATCATCAAGCAGCCCTTTGAAATGTTTGGACAATCAGACAATCAGGATATGCTTAAAATGGGCAAAGAAATGTTTAAGAAGCTGGGGGGAAAGCAAACAGGTACAGGCAGTATGCTTGGGTACGCGTGTGAAATCTGGGAGCTGATGGGAACAAAAATATGGATTCATAAAGGAGTTGCGCTTAAAGTAGAAGCGGAAATGATGGGTATCAAGCATATCGAAGAGGCCGTAGATGTTAAATTTGATGTTGCAATCGATCAAAATGAATTTGATATACCCGATTTACCGGTCAAAACTTTTGAAGAAATATATGGCAAGGATTTTAAAGAAATGGTATCTGATCATATGCCTACGCAAAAAGAGCTGGAACAGATGCAAGAGATGATGAAACAGTTTGGCACTATGCCAACCCATTAATTTTTGTTATGAAAAAAAGACAGAAGTTGCAAAGCGTAAGTGTTAAGGCGGCTTTTTAAAATCCGCCCAAGAAAAAGCATTAGGCGGATTTGATAGTTTGAAGTCTCTTCTTTTGCAGCAGCATACGGTCTTGAAAAAGTTTGTTTTTGTCCTTGGCGAAAGCTTGCATATCTTCCACTTCGTCCATTTCGTCAACAATTTCAACTCCCAAAAGTGCCTCGATCGCATCTTCCAGCGTAACCACACCGGAAGTTTGTCCATAGTTGTCATGCACGACAAACAGGTGGGTCTTCTTCTTAATAAACACATCAATCAGTGCGAATACAGGAACATTTTCAGAGACTTTATGAACAGGGAATGCAATAGAATCAAGCAATTTATCATCATGATCTTCAATACTCTCTTCTAGAATGGTTTGGTTAAATACCACTCCGATCACATGATCGATAGACTCATCGAAAATAGGAATACGAGAGTGGATATACAGTCGATCCTCATTGAGCGCTTCACCCACTGACATGGTAGAAGGAAGTGCAAAAACAACGCTTCTGGGGGTCATGATGTCTTTGGCTTTGACATGTTTTAGTTTTAAAAGGTTTTCAATCAGGTAGCTCTCCTTACTCATAAGTGAGCCTTCTCTTTCTCCCATAGCTACAACCGCCATAATCTCATCGCGTGAAAAATTGGTATTTTTGTTTTTGCCTCTTGAGATAAAGGTGGTAATAATCGAAGAGAACCACACCAATGGATAGGTCAGTTTGATCAAGAATGAGATGACATACGCTGAAGGGATAAGCAATGATTTCCAGTAGATTGCCCCGATAGTTTTGGGGATAATCTCAGAAGCATACAAAATCAGCAATGTCAGAATAAAGGCTATCGCCGCTTGCCATTCTGCACCAAAAAGCACCTGTGCCTGTGCGCCAACCCCGGCAGCACCCATCGTGTGGGCAAATGTGTTTAGGATTAAAATAGATGCAATCGGTCTATCAATATTTGATTTTAAACTTTTGAGTTTAGTAATTGCCTTTTCATTCGTTCTCGGAAGCGTTTCTATATAAGAATTGGTGCTTGATAGTAAAACAGCCTCAAGAACTGAACAGACAAAAGAGATTGCAAGAGCAAAAAAAAGATAGGTAAGTAAAAGCGTCATATGGCACTTCCACAGTAGGTTTTAAAGGCGAAACACCTGTCGCCCAGATCGGTTGGATTCATTCCAAGGTATCCTTTTGTTTAAATAATAGCGGTATTATAGCATATGTTTGTTTATCGTAAGAAATTTAATTTCTATCGCTCACATTTTTCATATTTTACCAGCGCAACTCTTCCAAGTATGAGAAGTGTAACACCGATAATCAAATAAAGCGCATTGATCATTTTACTGTAATCATCCAGAACGATTTTAAAAATAACCATGAGGGATTCTATGGAAGCCGCAATGATGATGGAGTTGAGAAATTTTGCCAAAAGCGTGCTTCCTGAAGCTTCCTCATGCATACTTCCCTTAAAAAGTATCTCGTGTTCAATAATATGTTTTGCCAGATCGTAGATGGCAAGACCTATCGTTATGGAGATAATAGATTGAAAAACGTTATGCAGAAAATCATGAGCAAGCGAACCAACAAAAAGATTCATAAAAACAAATCCTCCGTAGAGAATCAAAAAAAGTGAAACCGCACCAAGCAAAACAGCGCCTGTGCCGATAACGAGCTTGTTGATCTTATGAAACAATGAGTTATGCTCAATCAATTTAAGTTGCTCAAGAAGCCTCAGGAGATCAAAATCGACAACGACAAAAGCATTGATCTGCTTTTTGACAACCGTTACCGTCGGAGAACCGGTAATGTGATGCAGGTAAGGGTTGGTTATGTAGATGTCATCGGCGGCAAACTGTATCCCCTTAAAATAAAAAGATTTATCATAGCCGACCCTTGAGGGATCTTGTTCTTTGCGGCCGTAGTTTGGTGTGATCTGTTTAAAATCCTCGCTTACCGCATAAATAATTTCCGCTGCCTTGTCGACCTCTAAAAACTGAACCAAACTTTTTTGATCAGTGTGTGAGGGACGAAAAGCTGCCATGGTGCTACGCAGATAAAACTGTACACTGTTTTTGTTCTCGGTGTAGATATTGATGATACGTTTCATTGCTGTTCCTTCTCCGATACTATTTTTTAGTATAGCACTATTTTTTGGATTTAAATAGATAAAATAGGCATTTTTTGGGTTGTGTTTCTCGATTTTCGCACTATATATTATTTATTGCTTAAAATTGCATTTATTAAAATAAAGATCATGAAAAATTTAGAATATGCAATAGGAAAATAATATATACTTCACTTTTTAAAGAAGAAGAAAATGTGTCCCAGGGTAATGATCCTGGGTTTTTTCGCGGATCTTGACAGGTGGGCATATGAAAATGGTGTCGAGCTTGATTTTTCAAGGCCTGGAAAACCAACGCATAATGCTATAATAAAATCTTTCAATCGCTCTTTTGGGGATGAATGTTTGAATGTGCATTGGTTTTATCTAAGATTGAGTGAAGACCATTTGAAGGAAAATATATTAATCAAGATAAAGTATATTGCGCAAAATATATTAGTGATAATCATAATAGGACAATAAACTACTCATTCAGGAAGATATTTTGATTTTCAATATCTTTGTGGATTAATTGTTTTTTCCTCGCCCCCAAGCTCCAGCCTGCGGGATGCATATGCGTGAAAATAAAATAATAACATGAACACAAGACTTTATGGCCCGACTATCGGACGGTTCGTCAGCGCAGACCCCGTGATCCAAGATCCTTACAATACCCAAAGCTGCAGCCGCTACTCCTACGTAAGGAAACAAACCCGTTAAAATATACAGATCCTTGAGGGCATAGCTGGAGCGCTACAATAAAGAACAGAAAAAGTCAGCATAGAAAAGTCTGGAAATTGGAGGAGTTTATATCCTGTAGTTATTCTGCAGGAAAAGTCACCTTTTGGAGTATGTCGGTTTCGGAAAAGCTTATAATAATACTTAGGTTTTAAAATCTTTATTTGTGTTATAATAAAATATTCAGTTTACTTTTAAAAAGGAACTGATTTAAGAATAATCACAATTAGGTGCTACATTTGTTGTTTATAAAGTGACAACGGTGTGCTTTACATTGGGCGAAAGTTAATCTTCGGATTTACGATTCGTCAAATAGCAAAAAAGGAAAATAAAATGCTTGAAACTATTGCAATTATCTTAATTGTCCTCTGGCTTCTAGGGCTCGTCAGTTCATATACTATGGGCGGTTTCATTCATGTTCTTCTAATCATCGCAATCGTGGTGATTTTAATTCGTGTCATTCAACGTCGGCGTATCTTATAAAGAGTCAAAAGCGGTTCCATATAAAGTACAGTTTGTGTTTTTTGGCCAGTTACTTTCCCTCTTCTGACAGATTTCAGCTTGAGGGTATTCAAATAAAAAGGAAATAAAATGAACGCAATTAAAATTGTAGCTGTTGTATTGATCGTAGGCGGCGTATTGGGTTTAACGTATGGCGGTTTCAGCTACACTAAGAATACAGAGCAAGTCAAGTTGGGACCAATCGAGATGTCAGTAAAAGAGAAGCAGACCTTTAATGTTCCGGTTTGGGCTGGTGTGGGGGCGATAGCATTAGGCGGTATACTCTTGCTTTTTGGAAGTAAGCGATTTTAGTCATTGTCCATTTAGGCAGAATAACCGGCTAACTGTGTTCCTATTGATATTGCCATGATTAAGTAAAAAAAAGAAAAAGTGAACCTGGAGGCTGTCTATAAAATAGGGAAGCTTGCAGGGCAATAAGATTGATAAATTTTTCTTCATTAAAAGTTGGAGATAAAATAGCGGGCAAGATACGCTAAGGCTGCAACAAGAGCTGTAGAAAATTAAGCGGAAAATGCCGATATTCGGATAAAAGTAGAAATGTAGTGTTTGTTTTTTAGCTTTTGATTGTTTATTTGCGATGTAGTCAATGTTTGATAAGTGGTGGGTCCTCAGGGACTTGAACCCTGGACCACTCGGTTATGAGCCAAACGACATTAGTTTTACATAGCGATACATAACGCTAGAACGCACTATTTTACGCACTTCTAAACTCATATAAATATACATTTAACTATACTTTTATCTCATAAGTGAACACCCAAGTGAACACCCATTAAGCAGAACTGGAAAAACTCTAATGGCCATTGATACAAGTGAATACCCAAATAAGGTTAAGGCTAACCTGTGGGCGAATAAAACATATACTACATTTTTTTACAACTTTATGCAAGACTCAAAGCGTTACCGTGGGCTTATAGACCTATCTGACAGATCAGCGTGGGGTAAGCGTGACCGGGTGGCGTATGCAGAAGCGGAACTCAGCAAGATAAAGATAGACAGAAAAGCCGGAGTGCTGCAAGATATACGATTAGATGACTGGGTAGAAAAGGTCTATGACCGCATGGAAGATACAAAGTGGGCCAAAACACTCAAAAGCCACTACAAGAGGTATGTAAGTCAGGATATAGGTAAAAAGACCGTACAAGAGCTGCTGCAAAACGATATCAAAGAAACGATCAAAAACCAAAGGGATGCTGGCATATCTCCACGGACGATCAAGCAGACCATAGAGGTGCTTAGGCCAGTGTTTGCAGAAGCCATAGCAAACAGGATGATACTAACCAGCCCTATGGACGGAGTTAAAGTAAAGCTGCCAAAGACAAAAAAGATAGTCACAAACGCTACTGAAGAGCTGGTAGAGATATATGAGGCGATAAGTAAAGAGTTTGAGGATGAGCCTTTTTATAGATCGCTATATCTTTTTGCCGTGCATGGTAGGCGTAAGGGAGAGATACTGAAACTTAAATGGAAAAATATAGACTTTGAACACAGCTACTATATCATAGAAGATACCAAGAACAGTGAGACCCAAAAACTGTATTTGCCATGCGACATAAAAGAGCTGCTGCTACAGTTCAAGATGGATACCGAATACGTCTACACCTCACGCGCTACAGGTACGAGACTTATCGACATACGAAAAACAACGTCTCGGATATCAAAGAGGCTTGGTCGTAACTTCACGCTGCACTACCTGCGTAACGTGATCGTAAGCGCTATGGCAGACCATGGTGTAGCAGCGACACACATGAGCGGTGCACTGGGGCACAAAAGCGCGACCACTATAGACAGATACCTAACACTTAACTACCTAAGAGGTAGCCAGCTGGCAAGCAATGTTATAGGTGAGGTGACCAAGAAGAAAAAGGCAGATTAGGGGACTGTTCAAAATTCTGTGTCAATCGGGTAAAATAATAAATACCCAAGGACACAGAAATGAAAACATGTAAACAATTGAAAGCCACAGCAAGTCGTACCACATCACTATGTGCTTAAGCCCGACAAGTTCTTCTATTCCGTATATTAAACCATCTCCTAGTAGAAACATCCACCCAGTAAGCCAAAAAATATCTAAAAATTTATAGTTCAGTAACCATAATATTGCATCAAAAAAAATAAACATACTATCCTTCCATCGACATAGCGCAGCCGATTTTTCCAGTCGAGATATTGCCTCTCACTAACCATTTTTGGTCTATCTGTGTTTTTTTGCCTTTTTTCTTGTCTCTGCAAAACGAGCATCTTTTGTCCGTTTCGGAACGTCGTTGATGTCAGCATGGACCATATCATACCGCCATCCCGCATGAATGTTTATCGATCCATGCTTTGATCTCTGAGATCTTATAATAAATCGCACCGCCTATTTTTTTATATGGCATATCCAGCTGTTTTCTGTATTTTGCCTGTGTGCTTTTTGCCATACCGAACTCTATCTCCAGCCCCACTGTATCTAGATACTCGCCCATTAGTATGTGTTTTTTCTTAGTTTTCACTTCTTCTTCCTTGAAACACTTCAATGATTTTTTTATCTTTTTTGATAATCACTTTGTCTTTGTTAGTGTCGATGTATGTTTTGCTGCTGTCTGTATGCAGCAAGCATACATGGCCGCTTTTTTTGTTAAAATCCACTCCAAGCACCGGCACGGTGATGACGATCTTGCCGCTGCCTATGACCGCGATCATAACGCTACCGCCAAACATATTGCATATATCAATGCAGCAACACATCCTATAACTGCTGTATCTGCTGCCACTTCAGGCCAGTCTATGCCCCCGCATCTTTTTTCCCACTCCATAGCTCGGAAAAACTTTTTCATCTTTCCCCCCCTTTCAAGTATCTTGCAAGATCTCCGGCTGTCTTGCATCCGTTCGCCATAGCCCTGTAGATTAGTGTAGTATTTTTCATTTTAGCTCCTTTTTTGCTTCCGGATGCTCTTATGTAGAGCGATATAGAAGTAGTTACAATCAAATAATACATTTTGTACTCTTAAATAAAAATTAAAAATAATACGAAATGTATTTTTTATAAAAAAGTTATGCAGTTTAGAAGTCTGGTATACTAACAGCTATAAAAATAAAAGGCTACAGCGTGGATAGATCGAATAGAAACAAAGGGAGAGACATGATAGAGATTTTGGCAGGGGCTTTGGTGCTGGTGTTTGTGATCTTTGGCTTATGGTTTGGCGTGAGTGATGAAGAAATGGAGGCTAAGGCACTCCAGCAAGCAGAGCAGAGCATACTGGAGGATATGAACGGTACTAAATAGAGCTATTTGTTTCCGCTTTGTCTGCTGTTATCATTAATCCTGTATGATCTGAGTATATAGATGAAAACTCTATATCGTTTAACTGAAATCTTTTATCTTCTTTCAATACACTACCATCATCAAGACCTAAATAGTGTGTAATATCGCCTCTTTGTTTCAACCCCATGTTTGAATCAAAAAAAGCCATGACGAATGCAGTCGCGGCATATACAGAATCATTGATTGCTTTTTTTGTATCAGTATGTGCTATAAGTGTTGCGCTTATAAGGCTTTGTGTATTGTTATCAATTTTCATTACCAAGCCTATTTTGTCGTTTGCAGAGGATGTGATGTTGGGAGGATCAAACGATATAGTTTTAAATTTCATATCTTTATCAAGAGTTTTTAAAGAATAATTTACGTTAACGATATATTCATCAAAGTTTTTAAATATGGACGTGTCTACAGGTTTATTTTTTGTATTATCCGTATCGTCTGAAAAATATCCATAAGCAAAAAAACCTATTACACACCAAACAAGTATGCCTGTTATTATATCTTTTACTGTCATTTTTTTATCTGTCATCATTAAACCTTTTTATTGTTAATTTGGCAGTATGTAAGCCTCTTTTATAGTCTTACCCTCTCTAACTACCCTTACTTTCAACGCTATATCTTCGCCGTCATCTGCTGCCTGGTACAGCTTTGCATTATCTCTTTGATCTAGCAAGGATACCGCCACGAAAGTATTTAGAAGTTGGCTTCTGAGCTTCACTCTCCAGCCGTCATTTATCTTGTCAAAACCTTTTATGGTGTAGGTATCTTCTATGATGGTTTCTTTTGGCTCATATACTTCTACATAGTTAAATGTTTCTACATCGTTCATGTCGTATGTTGACAGTGTACCGTCTGATAGTTCCAGTGTATCACCTACACCAAGAAGTCCTATAGCCTCTTTCATTGCTCTGTTTTTCGCTTTTTCTAGAACAGGCTTTCTTCCAAGCTCTTCTATGGCTTTTGTGGCAACTTCAAGTGCTTTTTTGTTTGTTTCGTTGGCTTCTGTGGTCTCTATCTTGTGTTTCTGTGTATCAAGATAATCTTTCCATGCTTTTGTACCAAAAAAACCAAGAAGCGCTATAATACCAAGTGTCGTTACCTGTAATCCGTCCATCTTTCCTATAACTCCCCATACTTCTGCCGGCAAGTCATTTAACATATCAAGTTCTATACTGCCGTCTTCTACTTTGAAAAGTACTTCTACATCTTCTACTTTTGATTTGCCGAATGTATTTTCAAGAAATAACTTATAGTCTTTTCTGAATGTAGACAAAAAATCTGCAAATTCAGCCGATATATAACCATCTTTTACTTTAAACTTTTCGCCCTTGAAATGAAGTACAAAAGGTATCGGTTTAACATCACCTACCTGCACTTTTTCACCGCTTATTATAGCATCAAATAAATCACTTAAGTCTTTACTTGATGAGATATCTATAGTCCTCATTTAGCACTATCCCCTTTGTTTTGATGTAATTAACCTTTTAGTATCCTGCCTACAACCCTGCCTACGATATGCAGGTACTCTTGGCTGTCTTTGTCAAGCTCTTCATCGTATCCGTTTGCACCGTGGTAGCTTGGGTTTTCTGAGATGATGCGGATGTTGCCATTTAGCATGAATTTGAGATTTTTTACCTGCTCGCCTACTGCTGTGGCTATGATGTACTTGCCGTCTGCTGCGGCTCTCTCACCGTCTTTTAGCGGTATGAACAGTACAATATCGGAGTCATCCACATAGGGTTTCATACTGTCGCCAACTACCTGTATGGCTTTGATGTCTTTCGCGGGGTAGCGCGTGTCAAGGGTGTGGATGTCGACGTAGATATGTTCCAAATGGGCCGTGCCGACAAGCCCAGCCGACCCTGCGCCTACATACCCGTCTATGAGCGGTACGGATATCAGAGAAGATGGCAATGCGCCGCTGAGATAGTCTTCATACTCATACAGGTTTTCTTCAAGCTCTTTTTTTACAAGCCTTTTTTTTTCTTTATGCGTTACAGGTAGGAGATCGATTATAGAAATATTTAGAATATCTGCTAGCTCTGATATTTTCAAAATGTCATTAGGAAACCTGCGACCATTAGCCCAGTGTATAACAGTAGACTTACTCACCCCTAATTTTTCTGCTATTTTCTCTCCAGTAAAATCACGTTTATCCATATAAAAACGCAATTTAGCTGAAAAAAGGTTAGGCAAATCTTTTACATTTTTCAAAACACCCCCCCCTATTTGATTAGTTTTATTATATAAAATTAAAAAATACAAAATGTACCTTTATTAATCTTTAATTAAGAGTACAAAATGTATTATTCATTATGGAACGAAAAAAACTTAAAGAAATACTTAACAACTATTACAGCGTGTCTATGCGCAACATGATACTGCGCGGCGAAAGAAGGCCTGAGTACACGGTGATCGTAGAGCTGCATAAAGTTCACGGTGTGCCTTTTGATGTTTGGATAGATATCAAATCTTTCATAGCCAATTATATACCAAAGGCTGAGACTGGCGCAACTATAAACGATGCGTATGTTTTAGCACAATAAACGCACATCAAAATAAAGGGGAAAAGATGATGAACGATATCTTTGAAAGCGGCGAACTGCCGACTATGGAAGTGTACGAGGCGGCACACAGCGTGGTGTTTGACTATATGGAGAAAAAACGATGCAAGATAGACGTAGTGGCAGCCGATCTTGGTACAACAAAAAACGTGCTGTACCGGCAGCTAAACCCGGATGATACGCTTATGCCGCTTAGCATTGACAGGTGCATAGCCATCACCAGGCTCACCGGGGATATGAGGATACTTGAAGCCTTTGCCAAAGTATTTGATATGGTTGCCGTGAAGCGAAAAACAGCGGAGGCAGACATCAAAGACATAAACTTGCTTGTAGACCGGGCAAACATGGAAAACAGCGATGTTTTCAGGGTGATAAAAAACGCGATAGAAGACGGCGCCATAGATGGAAAAGAGCGCGAAAAAATACTTAAGGAGATAGACGAAGCGCAGGTAGCAAACGCGAAACTCAAAGATACCGTGCTTCATATAGCAGTGCGCGATCTTGATTAGTCTCATTGAAGCCAGCTTTGGCTGGTTTTGATGAGACTAAGGGGTCTGGAACTGGAAAAACTAGCCCCCGAAGCCTCTACCACATCATATCTAATACCTAGACATGAGCCAGTTATTATATCCAGTTCTGGCTGGCTCAAACTTGAAGCATGGCCCATCTGTTGTGCTTAAGTCTAATCGGTTCATGCCTAGGTGGAACTGGAGAAACAAACATGACACAACTATTTAAGCAGCTTAACCATAAGCCCATAGCTTACTACCCGGTTTACAAACAAATTACAAACTCTACTACTGGCGGAATACTACTATCTCAGCTTATGTACTGGTTTAGTAAATCTGACAAGTTTTATAAAACAGACGAAGAGATAAAAACAGAAACGCTACTGACAAAAAAAGAGCTTGAAAACGCTAAAAAACTCATCAAAAACTTACCTTTTATCACTGTAACAAGAGAGGGCATACCTGCTCAAACATACTATGAGATAGACTGGGAAAAGTGGGTAACTTGTATCACCGAAACGGGTAACACAGTTTCCACCATTGGTGGAAACTGTACGCCACAAAACGTGGAAACTAATATAGTATTATCTTTGACAGAGAATACTACAGAGAATACTACAGAGAATAAAAAAACTACAAAAAAAGATGAAGACTTCAAAAACATCGAGCTTTACAAAGTACTCATCGATACAGAAAAAGCACTGTATTTGGAGTACATAGAGCTTAGAAATTCATTGAAACTAAAGACATCTTACCAGTCACATAAAAGGCTACTTGGGAAATACCATGACTTTGGACGTAATCCGTCAGTGATAGAAAATGCGATCAATGCAAACTGGAAAGATTTTTACTCACCAAAGCAAGGTTTTATAAACACAAAAGAGCCTCAGGTAGGCAGTATAGGATGGAGGATGCAGCAGCAAGCAGCAGAAGATAAAAACATCATAGATGTGGAGGCTGAATAATGGTACAGATCAGGCTGGCAAACATCGTTGGGCTTGATATCAATAACGCACAGCACAGCGTAGCCATAGATGAAGCACTCATAGGCATAGAAGATACAGAAGCGTTTTTACAGTTTTGTAGAGATAAAAAGGACGGCATAGAATACACTACAAAACCAGAGAGACTTGATGCACTGGCTACACGGTACAAAAAGCAGCAACAGCAAACAAAGCTGCCGCACGCAACCGCTGATAGCTTTTGCGATAAGATCGTACAAAAGGTGAACACATCACGCATCAAAATAAAGAACATGATAGAAAACGATGAAGTGTCACCTTTTTCAAAGCTGCATTTGGAAGGTGTGCGATACTTCACGATACAAGAGCTTAAAGCCCTTGCGACGCTTCGCACAGCAGCACACATCATAGAGCTTTGTGAGAGAGGAGATCTGAAAACAGCTCTTATAGAGTCATTTATGAAGCAGTACCTTGTCACATCAAAAGATAAGCAGCTTGACAGTAAACAGCGTGACGTTATGAACCTCGTAACTCCAACAGCTAAAAGTATGGTGGGATGAAATGCGTACAGTAGTAGATATCCACATAGAAGAAAACGACTATGAAAAAAGATACTTTATTTCAACGCCAAGCGGCATAGACGGTATACCGCTGCACCTATCTGCCGATATGTCACTTACAAGGGTAAAAACAAAGCGTGCATATGTACGCGATCTTGCCAATGCGCAAAAAATAGCCGGGCTTATTTTTGCAGGAGAAATTAGAGAGGGAATAGCGTATTCGAATGTTAAAAAATCTGTTCAAGAGGTAGCTCATGAAAACAAGTAACCGTTATGGCTCTAAGGTGATGTTAAACAAACTTATAGACGGTGATGTAAGCTACTTCATCGTCTATAAGACAGCAGGGGATAGCCAAAACACTTGGCTTAAGATCGGCAAGAGATCGGAGGGAATAACAGAGGCAAAGTGCATAGAGATACGCAACCAGAAGCTTAGCGAACAAAGACACGGCTTAGACCTTAGCCAAAAGGATATGAAGCGGCTTACTTTCGGGAAACTTGCAGAGTCGTATTTTAGAACAAACGCTGTACATGTTAAGAGTATCAAGCAGTACCAGCAGACATACAAAAAACACATAGAGCCGCATTTCGGAGATATAGCTGTAGCAAACCTTAATGATGAAGATATCACGGACCTACAGACTATCAAGATCGCTCATGGGCTTAAAAAGTCTACGATAAACGGCATCATAAAGCTGATAGTAAGGCTGGTGAACTTTGGCATAAAACGCGGCATCATAAAGTACAGCCCGTTTAGAAACATAAAGCACTTCAAAGTGAGTAACACACGCCTTAGATACCTAAGCCATGAAGAGATAGAACACCTCAGAGACATGGTTAATGATGATCTTGTATTGAAACTCTTTACCGCTGTGGCACTTGGTACAGGTGCTAGAGCTGAGGGAGTGCTGGCAATACAAAAGAAGCACATAAACCAGTCACACAAAAGTATCACGATCAACGACTTTAAACGTGGTAATACCTATGTGGCTTACCTTGATGATGATAGCTTCACGATGCTAGTAGATCACATGAAAAACATGAAGCTAAACCACTATGTGGTATCTGTAAACGGTAAAAAGACAAAGTACCAAACATTGTACAAAAAGCTTAAGCCATTCCTTGAAGTATTTAACGATGATCTGACAGGAAACGATAAGCAACACCGGGTGGTGATACATACGCTTAGGCATACTTTTGCCTCACACTTGGCTATCTCTGGTGTTAGCATACAGGAGATACAAAAGCTGCTTAATCACAAAGATATAAACCAAACACTCAAATACGCGAAATTAGCCCCGGACAGTGGGAGAGATCACGTAAAAAAACTTTATAAAGGGAAACGATGAAATGGAGGCAGTAATATTAGAGGGTGTTGATAAGGTGCTGGCGCATTTAAACCCACGCGCATATATGCAAGCACTTAACCGTACTATAAACGATGTAGGCAGCAAGACAAAAACGCGCCTATCAAAAGGTGTAAGACGTACATATAACATTAAAGCAGGTGATCTTAACAAGTTTATGAAGGTACGAAAGTCACGGTACTCTGACATAAGATACACCATAGATGTTAGATCAAGACGGTTTAATGCTATGAGATTTGGTGCTAAGGTGTTGAAACAGCGCGGTAACGTGAGTGTTAAGATCAGAAAAGACACCGGGCGTAAAGTATTGAAAAGAGCATTTACGGCAAAGAATGGTGCAGTATTGCAGAGAGTAAAAGGTGCACAGGAGATAAGAGCAGTCACTACCGTTTCTATACCTCAAATGTTTAACGATAAGCTGCTAAAAGATGCAGATAAACATGCCCAAAAAGAGCTTAGAACAAGCCTACAAAATAACTTTAATTACTACATAGGTAAGGCGTAAAAGTTATGGTTAGAAATAGATTAGAAAAATTTAGATTATTTTCGCTAGCGAAAGAGTGCGCTACAAACCGTGCTGCAGTTGTTTCAAATAGATTTAGTCAAGACGTTAATAAATATAACTCTATGGATTATATAAAAATAAAAGCAATATGTGGAAAAGCCCTTAAAAAGGTACTTCCTGGAGGTTATGCAGTTAAGGGTACTAGCGAGTGCGAAAATGTCCTAGATATACAAATTTTAAAGTTAGTTTACTTTTTTAGTTTAGCAATTATCCATCAAAGCACGATCATGCCGAGGCTGGAGCCAAAAAGTAAACTAGTTCAAAACTTAGTTTACTTTGGGATTTAAAGGTTTACTTATGGGGAAAAAGTACATTTCGCAAGTAGAGCTGGCAGCAGCAAACGGAGTCAGCAAGCAGCACATAACGAATTTAAAAAAACGCGGGATTTTTGATGCTTGCATGGACGGCAAAAAAATTTTACGCGACTGTGCGCTACAGGCATACATTTCTAGCAAGGATCCTGCAAGGGATTCGCAACGTGAAGCAAACCAAAAAGACAAAGACAAAGAGATCGATGAGACAACTGTAGAAATAGAGACAGGCACAGATACCGAGATCAAAGATAGTTATCTTTATAACGGAGATAACATCAGAGAGCTAAAGTTACTACTTAGAGGAAAATTAACTAGCGGTCAAAAAGTACAGATCATCAACACATTTTGGGCAGGCAAGCTAAACCAACAAAAGTACATGGAGGGTGAAAAGCGGCTCATGCCTAAAGAACAGATAATCAAAGATAACCAGAGGATACTGAAAGCTTTTAGAGACAAGGCACTTGCATTACCTACAAAAATGTCATTAGACCTTTTAGGGCTTAAAGACAAAAAAGAAGCAGCTGCAATAATAGAGAGCTATATCTATGAACTACTGGAGGAACTTAGCCAACTGGAGGACGAAAATCAATGATAGTAGCTGATTGTGTAAGAGTTGTTAAACCACCCAAGAAATTAACTGTATCAGAGTGGGCTGATGAGTACAGGCAACTGAGCAGTGAAGCATCATCGGAAAGCGGAAAGTGGCGCACCAGCAGGGCTGAGTACCAGCGCGGTATTATGAATGCAGTCAGCGATCCTACTGTCCACACTATAGTTTTTATGAGTTCTGCACAGGTTGGGAAAACAGAGCTGCTATTAAACATCATAGGATATTTTGTAGATCAAGACCCTAGCCCCATGCTATTGCTACAGCCAACCCTAGATATGGCACAGGCGTTCAGTAAGGATAGGTTAGCACCAATGACGCGCGACACAAAAGTACTGACCAATAAGATCAAGGACAGTAAGGCAAAAGATAGCGGCAACACTATTTTGCATAAGACATTTTCAGGCGGCCATATCACTATGGCTGGCGCAAACTCTCCGGCATCTCTGGCTTCAAGACCTGTAAGAGTAGTCATGTGTGATGAGGTAGACAGATATCCTGCAAGCGCCGGCGCTGAGGGTGATCCAGTAAATCTTGCCATAAAACGTAGTACTACATTTTGGAACAAAAAAACAATATTGGTATCTACACCGACGGTTAAAGATATAAGCAGAATAGAGGTAGCATACGAGGCAAGCGACCAGAGAAAGTATTACGTACCTTGCCAAGAGTGCAACGAGGGCCAAGTACTGGTATGGAAAAATGTAGTATTTAACGATCAGCCTGATACAGCTAAGTACTACTGTGAAAAATGCGGTGTCGGCATGGATGATACTGCACTATGGAACGCTATCAAAAAAGGGGAGTGGAGGGCAACAAAACCATTTAACGGTGTAGCCGGGTTTTGGCTTAATGAGATTTACAGCCCATGGGTAACACTTAAGGAAATGGCAAAAAATTTTATGGAAGCAAAAAAAAGCCAGTATACCCTCAAGACTTTTATTAACACCTCCCTAGGCGAAACATGGATAGAAGACCAAGGCAAACAGATAGAAGATGACAACCTGCTTAAAAACTGTGAAGACTACATGGCAATACCAAATGAAGCAGTGATACTTACCTGCGGTATAGACGTACAAGATGACAGGCTGGAGGGGGAAATCAAAGCATGGGGCAAAGGCCATGAGAGCTGGGGTATCAAGCCATTCAGGATAGAGGGTATACCGTCACAAAGCCAGATATGGAACGACTTGGATAATATCATAGATGCTATATACATACGTGAAGATGGGGTAGAACTAAGAGTAAGCTGTACCTGCATAGACTCAGGAGGTCACTTCACAGACCAGGTATACAATTACTGCAAAAAACGTGAACACAAAAGAGTGTTCGCTATCAAGGGGTCTAGTGTGATCGGGAAACCTCTTATATCAAGGCCTAGTACAAGCAATAAAGGTAAGGTAAAACTTTTTACTTTAGGCACTGATACAGCAAAAGAGCTGATATTTTCCAGGCTGAATCTAGAAGAGTTTGGAGAAGGTTTCATGCACTTCAATAAAAACTATGATGAAGAGTACTTTAAGCAGCTAACATCAGAGAAGCTTGTAACAACATTCAGCAAAGGCAGACCGTTACGCATATGGAAGCCTACACGACCAAGAAACGAAGCACTAGACTATACCGTATATAATCTTGCTGCGCTTGCAATACTCAACCCGAACTATGAAAAGATACAAGAAAACTTAAAACCGGCCCAAAAAGATGATGCAATACAGCCGAAAAGGCAGTTTAAAAAACAAAAAAAACAAGGGGGATGGGTAAATGGGTACAGGTAGATGTGACATAAGATCAGGAAGACCAAGGTCAGAAGACCCGAAGGTAAAGCTAGATAATGTCAGACTTCGATCATCTTTGGCTGTCAAACTTGATATAACGTATGATGCTTTGGGGGTCTCAAAAACAGAGTTTGTAGAAACAGCCATAGAAAAAGCGCTGGAAGAGCACAGAACTATCTGGGAGATTGAAATTATTTTTTAGGGCTTTTTAAGTACCTGTATTTTTGGCAAAAATAGCACCATAATACATCAAAGGGGTACTCTTGGCTGACGTTCAAACTTTCGCAGAGCAGATGGTAGCGAAGATAGAAGCAGTACTACTCAAAAAAGCAGATAATGATGTGCTTGAATATGAGATAAATGGCAGACAGCTAAAAAAATATACCTTTGGTGATCTTGAAATCCTAAGACAGAAGTATAAAAAAGAGGTGGCAGCAGAAAAGGCAGCCGCCAATCTTGAAGCAGGCATAAAACCAAATCGCCGTGTACTTGTAAGGTTTTCATCTTGAAATTATTTGGATTAGAGATTACAAGGGTAAAACAAACTCTCCCTCAGAAAAGACACTTTAACGCATCCAGTACCGGCACACTATACGCAAATTGGATACCTGTACAAGCTACAGCAGACGTAAGCATAAGGCGCGATCTAAGAAGCGTGCGAAACAGAAGCCGCGATTTAATGATGAATGATGACTATGCAAAGCGATTTAAACGTATATTAAAAACGAATGTCATCGGAAGCACAGGGCTTAGACTTCAAAACAGGGCTAAAGACACAAACGGAAACCTTGACAGGGCGGCTAACAACTTAATAGAGGAGGCCTGGAAAGAGTGGGGTAAAAAAGGTATCTGTGACGTAACAGGAAAATACACTATAGATGACGTGTGGAAAATGGCTATAGGCGCAGCGGCAGAAGACGGCGAAGTGCTTATCCGTAAGGTAAAAGGGTTCCCAAATAAGTTTGGTTTCGCCGTACAGCTTATAGAGGCAGATCACCTTGACGAACAATTCAATGACCCAGAACGTAATATTATGATGGGCATAGAGTTCGACGCATGGGGCAAGCCTATTGCTTATCATATTTACAAATCACACCCACACAGTAACGGCATGCAGCGTATGGATATAGCAAGAGAGCGCATACCTGCCGATCAGATAGTGCATTTGTTTCTACCTACACGAATTTCATCTTCACGTGGTATGCCTTGGATGCACACAGCCATGACGCGCATGAAGATGCTCAACGGCTATGAAGAAGCAGAACTGGTAGCATCACGCGTAGCCGCCAGCAAAGGCGGCTTTTACAAGCGCATTAAAAACGAGAGCGGTGAGTTTTTGGGTGATGAGAAAATTGATGGCGGTTTTGTTAACGAACTAAGCCCAGGGGAGTTTGAGATATTGCCTGACGGGTATGAATTTCAAAGTTATGACCCGACACACCCCACTACAGCGTTTAAAGACTTTATAAAAGTTGTTTTGCGCGGTGTATCAAGCGGTCTTGATATCAGTTACAATTCCCTGGCAAACGATCTTGAAGGTGTCAATTTTTCAAGCCTTAGAAGCGGGAAGCTTGAAGAGCGCGACATCTGGAAAGAGCTACAGCAGTGGATGATAGATCATGCAGCCGCACCAGTGTTTGGAGACTGGCTGGATATGGCGCTACTTAAGCAAGCCGTTCCATTGCCGTATTCAAAGTATGAAAAATTCAACGCACCTTCATTTTTGGGGCGCGGGTTTGCTTGGGTTGACCCATATAAAGATATGCTGGCGAACATTCTGGCAAAAAAAGAGGGTCTTAAGACAGATACACAGATAGCTAATGAAATGGGTATGGACTTAGAAGAACTATATCAGCAGTTGCAAAAAGAGAAAAAACTTAGAGAGCAGTACGGCATCCTTACTATGAGTGAAGCAGAGATAGCGCAGATCATGACAGTCGTAATCCAAAGTGAACAAGGAGGACATAACGATGAATAAGCAATATATAGAAAACACAAAAAAAGTTTTTAAAGAGTTCAGAGATTTAGAAGTAAGAAGTATAAACCAAGATGAAAAAACCGTAGAGCTGTCTTTCAGTAGTGAAGACCCGTATGAGAGATACTGGGGGGTAGAGATACTGGATCACTCAACTACATCAGTGGATATGAGCCGCTTAAACAATGCCGCACCGCTTCTCTTTAACCATAACAGGGATGAAGTCATCGGGGTGGTAGTATCTGCAAAGATCGCAGATAAGCGCGGTATCGCTGTAGTACGTTTCGGGAACAGTGCTAAAGCCAAAGAGGTATTTAGTGATGTGGTTGACGGTATTATGAAAAATGTATCTGTGGGATATCAGATCGATGAAATGATACTTGAGAGTGAAAAGGATGGGATGGAAACGTATCGTGTCACCTCTTGGCGGCCATTTGAGATATCGGTAGTTTCGATACCGGCAGATACCACGGTAGGTATCGGACGAGGCGCAGAAGACCCTAAGGAGTCTGACGTAAAGATAATCAATAAACTAAACAAAAAGGGAGAGCAGAATATGAATGAAGAAGAAAAAAGAGTAGCAGAAGAAGCAGCTAAGCGTGAAGCAAGAGCAGCTGAAAAAACAAGAGTAAGAGAGATCGCGGCTATCGCTAAAAAACATGACATGGAGGAAGAGGGGCAAAAAGCAATTGAAGAGGATACGACAGTCGATGAATTTAGGGCTTTAGTTCTGCAAAAGATAGGGAGTGCAAAGCCGGTAGACACTAAAGCAAATAATGTATTGGATGAAAAAGAAGTCCGTGCGTATTCTCTTGGCAAAGCGATACGTGCGGCACTAATAGGTGATTGGAGCGAAGCGCAGGTTGAGCAAAGAGCAAGCCAAAAGGTAGCTAAGCTGTTAGGCAAAGATGCAAGAGGGTTTTATGTGCCACATCAAGTGCTTGAAAGAGACCTAAATACAACAGGCGGCGCTGCAATAATCAGCACTAATGACGGCGGCATCTCGTTTATCGATATTCTAAAAAACAAACTTGTAACACAAAAACTTGGCGCAGTCGTGATCGGAGGATTGAGCGGTAATGTTTCAGTGCCAAAAAAGACAGGCAAATCAACCGCATATTGGATCAATGAAGAAGACAACACAACAGGAAGTGATCTAGTTCTCGGTATGCTGCCTTTGACACCAAAAACGGTAAGTGCAAAAACAGGATATTCAAGACAAATGTTGCTGCAGGGGAATATAGATGTCGAAAACTTGTTAATGAGTGACTTGGCCGAAGAGATCGCTTTAGCTATTGATGCAGCAGGAATTGCAGGAACAGGGCTTGACGGGCAACCAAAAGGCATACTATATACTACAGGTATTGGAGCTGTGGACTGCTCTACTGCTTTAGGTGGCATCAATTTTAACAAGGTCGTCGATCTTGAGACAGCAATCGCAAACGGGAATGCAGATGTTGAAAATATGCATTATGTGTCAGGTGCATCCGTAACAGGAAAGCTCAAAAAAATACCTGTAGAATCTGGCCATCCTGAAAAACTTTTAAAAGACGGCGAGGTAAATGGATATAACCACACAAGAAGTAACCAGGTGCCTGCGAATACTCTCATATTCGGAGACTTCAGCCAGCTTTTATACGGATTGTGGGGCGGGCTTGATATCATGATAGATCCGTATGCGAAAGCAGACAGCGCCGGCGTTGTGATCCGGGCATTCCAATCTGTAGATGTTGCAATAAGACATCCAGAATCGTTCAGCGCAACCAACAATATCGATCAATAAGGAGATAGATAAATGAAAGGAATCAAGATGGCAGCAACCATCTTTGTACACGGTGTTATTGTAGCAGAAAATACAATTCTCACGGTAGAAGACGGTGCAGATATAAAAGACAATAAGATAAACCCGCGCGAAGCAAAAGAGCTTATTGGCCGCGGTGCGGCCGTAGCGATAGAAGATCATGTAGGCGATATTTACAGTATTGAAAATGATATTACAAAGCCTATCGAGAAGATGAACAAATCAGAGCTTTTGACTTATGCCGAGTCCATCGGAGTAGAAGCAGATGACTCTATGACAAAAGCAGAGATCATTGAAGTAATCAACGCGCAAGACGAAGAGTAAGCAAATGAGTTTTGAAGACATGGTGGCTGCCGATCTTGAAGCGTGCTACAGCACAGCAGGGTTTAGCATGACCATAGAGCATATTTTCGCTGGCGAAAGTGAGCAGCTAGCTGTTATCTTTGACGAGTTCACAGAAGTGGTATTGGATGATAGTAGCCATACAGGCGTAGCGGTTACTGTACCGTCATTTTCAGTTCCAGCACACTTGGCGGCGAATATCAACCTAAAGTCTTCATTTATCATAAACGGCAAAACGTATGCACCTACTGAAAAGCCGCTGCAAAAGGATGGTACTAAGACCATATACCTAGAGGTACAAGATGCGTAGACATGACATAGTAACAATTCTTATATCTCACTTGCAGCAGATCAGCAGTGCAAACGGTTTTTATACCGAAGCCGGCGCAAACGTATTTGAGTGGAGGGCAAAAGCCATTGAAGATGACCTGCTACCTGCCATTATAGTATGCGACCCTGAAGACAACGCAGTAGATGACAGCCAGACGCTAAAGCATAAGCTCAAAATAGAGATAGACATAGCTGTAAGCAGCGGCAAGCAAACTACCATGGATATGAGAATGGTAAGCTCTGACATACTCAAAGCATTTGGGCTTTTTGAAGAAGAGGTATCGCAGGTATGCAGGTATCTAGGCAGTGAGACTTTAATCGAGCATAAAGAGAAACTTTATGCTGGGGTAAGGCTTGAATTTGAGATCGAATACCAAAGCAAAAGGTGGGAACAGTAATGCCGATAGCAGAGATAAAAAGACGTATCGCTAACATCATAGCATTTGGCACTGTATCACAGGTAAAAAGTGGAGATGGCAAGGCACTTGTAAGGGTGAAAGTAATGGACTTGGAAACCGACTGGCTGCCAGTATCTTCACTATCTAACGGCTTCAAAAAGCACTGGATACCTACCACAGTCGGTGAGCAGTGCATAGTGCTTAGACCATTTGGAGAGAGCAGCAGCGGCATAGTATTTAGGAGTATCTTTAACCGTGGCGAGAAAGAGCCGGCAGGTGCAGATGAAAGTACGGAGATAATAGAGTACAGCGACGGTACTAGGGTCAGCTACTCTACTGCCTCAGGTGCGCTTAACGTAGAGTGTGTAGGTGTTGTGACGATCAAGGCGGCTTCCGTTGTGATAGATGCACCTACTACGTTTAAACAAGACGTTACAGCAGATGGAAATATCACTGCTGGCGGTAGCGTCACAGACAGTGACGGTGACGGTGGCGCGTGATGTACTTGATAACCATAGCAGACAGCATTAACCGTATTCTCAAGACACCAGTAGGCTCGCGAGTAATGAGGCCGTTGTACGGTTCTAGGCTTTACCTGCTTAGAGACAGAAAATTTAGTAAAGAGTGGCAGCTTTTGGCTACGCGGTACGTATTTGAAGCGATCAGTATCAACGAGCCGCGAGTAAAAGTAGACCGAGTAAATTTTGATACGGACCCTGTAAAAGGTACGGTACAGATCAGCGTACACCTTACCAACGGTGAAACAGTAGAGGTAACAAATGATTGATATTAACGCACTACCAGAGCCTAAAGTACTCCAAGAGCTTTGCTACGAAACCATACTGGCAAATAAGATAGCAAAAGCTAAAGAGCTTGTACCAGACTGGCAACCGCTAGAGAGTGATGAGTTTAAAATGATCTTAGAGGATGCAGCATACCAAGAGCTAAACCTAAGAGCAGAACTAAACAAGATCACTTTGGCATATTTTGTTGCAACCGCTACCGGGGCAGACCTTGATAACCACGCAGCAGATGATGGTATAGAGAGGTTACAAGGCAGCAAGCCTTACGCACTGTACGAGTTTTCACTAAGTGCTGCATTTGGTTTTGATGTTGTGATACCTAAAAACATCGTACTGCAAGACAGTATGGGTGAGTACCAAGGCGTGCTGCTTGACGATGTTACCATTATATCAGGCGAAACAAAAGCAAACGGTACTGTAGAGCTGCAAGTTTACACAGCCAGCAGCAAAGTAAAAACAGAGCAGCTTACAACAACACTGCCTTACGTTGTAGAGCCTAAAGCACTCGAAGAGTTTACAAACGGTGCAGATGCAGAAGATGACAAAAGCCTACTTTACAGGCTGCTTATATCAAAAGCTGATAAGTCAACGGCAGGGAGTGAGGAAACCTACGAGAGCTTCACACTCAAAGCAGACAGCCGTATAGAAGATGTGAAGATACTAAGGGGCGAAAACGGTGTAGTCAACGTGTATTACTACAGCAGTATTGAAGATGCGCTTATCACTACACGTATCACAGATGCGCTTAACGATACAAAGGTACGCCCTATCAGTGATGACGTAGTGGTAGCACCAGCAACACAGGTAAGCTACAGTGTTACAGCACAGGTAAAAATATTGCCAAACCTTGATACTGCAACCGTGTATGCAAATGCCGTTGCAGCCTTTAATGCAGGGCTGGAGTCTCTTAAACAGATCGGTACGGATATCACGCTTAGTGAGATCAACGAATTTTTAAAAGTGGATGGAGTGAAAGAGGTAGTTATCTCTTCACCAGCAGCAAACATACACATAGATGACAATAAAATAGGGATAAACGATGCAGCCGCAAATACTATCACTTTTACCGTCCTTTGAGCCTAAAGAGCTGCACGCTCTTAGCCACATAAGCAACGATACGAGGCAGCAGCTTAGCACTGAGATACAAGAGATCAAAAAACTGCGCGACCCTCTGCTATGTAATGCAAGGTTTTTGCAGTTTTTGGCGTATGCACACAAAGCTGATCTATGGACTGACGTACTCCATGATGATGAAAAGCGGCAGCTTATTTTGCAGAGTAAAAACCTGCACAGGCATAAGGGTACGGTTTGGGCTGTACTGGAGATACTTAAAGCCATAGGGCTTAGTAGCGCATCGCAAGAGGCGATACTACTGGAATACAAAGACAGGGAAAAAGCAAAATACACTGTAAAGCGTGACGGTACTTACAGTTATGACGCTACAGTGCTTCATAATGACGGCTCACCTATATACCCTTTAGAGTTCACACACTGGACTGAATTTATCGTAGAGCTTAAAGTGCCGCTTACATCGGTAAAAGCGGAACTGGCACGCAAACTTATCGAAATGTACAAACCTGTGCGCTCTAAGCTGCTTGGTTTTGTATACGACACGCTGCAGGCTAGGGATGGAAGCATTTACTATAACGCTGAGCATACCCACGGCTTAATCAACTAATAGGAGGATAAGCGATATGGCAACCATAGCAGAGACAGAACAGTGGGAAGATGGAATATACCAGCTTGAAACTACAGACCCGGTAGAGGGTGGCACAAACGGTATAGATAATACACCGCATAAACACCTTGCAAACAGAACACTTTGGCTAAAAGCACAGATAGAAGCACTGGCACAGAGTTTATCTATCGTAGACGCAAATACACTACAGGGTAAGACAGTATCAGATATACAGACGCTTATCATAAATGCTATTACTAACGGTGCCGGTGCGGCGTATGATACTCTTTTGGAGCTACAGCAAGAGATACAGGCAAACGATAACGATATTACCGGAATTTTATATTCTATATCGTTAAGGTTGACGAATATCGTTGAAGACACAACGCCACAACTAGGCGGCTCTTTGGACGGTGACGGGAACTACATTAAAGACGTGTGGTACAACCAACTTGCAGATGTTACTGTATCTACAGGAACCCATACGATATACTTTTCAGATGGTAACAGGAAGAAAATCACTGCTGGTGGTAACTTCACGATTGCTTTCGGAGGAGTATCTGCAAATCAAAACGTGTACATCATTGAAGCGGTCAACTGGGGGGCATATACGATCACATTCCCCGCAGGCTTGAAAGTAGAAGACGGAGCACTGCCAGAATTTACCGTGAGTGGCACGGACTTGATAGCGATAGAAGTAGATAAGAACGGAACCTATACCCTGTCTGTAATTGCACAAAATATAGGAGTGATCGTATGATACGGTCACTTTTGATGGCTGGCAACAAGAAGAAGTTGTTTATCGAATTTGGAGCAAACCATAGAGCAGACGGGGCTACTGGTATCACAATGGATACAACTGCTGGGAGTGCTATTCCTAACGAAGAAATGCTTTTAATCGCAATTGCAAGCTCATACGACCCAGAGTATGATGTTCTTAATTATTTCCATATTGACGGGGTTACTCCTGATTTTCTATATGATGTGGTTGATAATACGGATGAAGAGCATATGGGTATATTTGTGGGAGTTCAAAGTATAACCAATGGGGATTATATAAAGACAATTTCTGTTGATGTTGACCCAGAAAATACAGCGTTTGGAGATCAGTATATAGAAACTGACTTCAGGCTATCTTATTGCAGAGTTTTAAAAAAAAGAAACATGACAGTTGTAAAACAAGAAGAGTTCACTGGAACAACTCTCTATCCTATTACGGTATCACCCATTGAAGCACAAAAAGGTGATTTGATTGTTGCTATTATGAACATACGGCATAGCGCAGATGCAGACACATTAAACGTTTCATCAACAACACACGAGGTTAACCTACTGTTTTCAGATACAACAGAAACATATCCTAGGTTTAAAATATTTACGATCGATGTTGATGATAATACCCAGCCTTCATTCACTTTCAACGCGACTGATGTCTACCAGCAAGCAGTTGCAATGTATCTAATAATAAGAGGAAACTAAAATGTACGCAGAAATAACAGACGGAAAAGTTACGAAAATAGTAAGTGTAGGCGGGAGCTATAAAAATATCTCTTTTGGTAAACTTGCAGAAGACAAAGAGTATTTTGATGCAGGATTGTATAAGCTTATCGATGTAGCTCCTACAGTAACAGAGTATCAAAGGCTTGGCGGAGAGGTCATAGAGATAGACGAAGCTTCAAGAACAGTCACACGCACCAAGAATGTGCTTGATATGAGCACGGAAGAGATATATACGAAGAATATCAAAAAAATTAACAGGGAATACGAAAGCGCAATTGCTCAACTCACTGCTGGTGTGCCCGATAGTGAGAAAGGCACATGGAGCAAACAAGAAGCAGAAGCCAGGGCATACGTTGCCAACAATACGGTATCAACCCCACTTATAGACGGCATAGCAACAGCAAGAGGAGTTGATAAGGTGTATCTTATTGGGAAGATCATAGAAAAGGCAGATGCCTATACTATTGCAATTGCTCAACTTACTGGTGAAAGACAAGCGAAAGAAGATCAGCTCAATATGGGGGAACTATGAGGGCGTTTTTTATATACATTGCTTCACTCATTGTATTTGGAATATACGATCTATTTATGATGCCAAGAGCCGTCTTGATAAATAGAAAGAATCTACCGCAATATTTCTACAATGCAGCCTTAGGAAGAGATCAATACTCAAATGCAAAAAGAGGGGGAAAAGTAGACGAGACTGTCAGCGGGGAGGATGGATACTATCTGCAAAAAGGAAAGCTTGGATGCTGCAAGATGAGAAAGTACTTTTGCATGTTGCTTGATGTGGTTTTTAATGAAAAAGATCACTGCATTAAGTCAATAGATAAGCAAGAATGGGACTATCTATAACGAGTTTTTTTGCAATATAAAAAGGGGTTTTAAAAGCGTGTCACTTTTGGTGAGAATATAAATACTTTAAATACATAAAGAAAGGAAACAAAAACATGGATTTGAATTACGGTATTAATGGTAGTTTTGGTGTAACAGCTGCAAGACCTGTGACGGTAAGCAGCTCTGCGCCTATCGGTATCGTAGCAACGGCTAACGCTGGCACTACAGGGCTTATGAAATTCAACAATGCAGAAGAGGGGCTAAAGTATGTCACGGATAACAACATTACAGACGGAACGCTTAAAGCTGCCTTAACTGGTATCTATCTCCAAGGTGTAAACTGCCCACTGGTAGTACACGTTTCTACGATAGATGCTACAGAAGCGAATAACATTACTAATGTGCTTGCCGGTCTTGATATGCTTAAGCAAGCTGACCCGGTAACTGGCATCGAGCTTAAGAACGGTTTGATTATTACGCCGGAGTACTCTGCTGACGTTACGGTGGCGGCAAAAGTGGATGCTATCGCTACAGCACTGTGGTGTATTGGTATCGTAGATAACTTTAGCGAAGATGAGGCAGGGGTAGCTACGTTTGTAGAAAACTTCGGGAGTATGTACCTGCTTGTAGGTACTGGAAAGTACAACGCTGACGGGCTGGAGATACCTTACAGTGCTTTGATGGCTGGAGTGATCGCATACCATGACGGTAATACGCCTTTTGGATGGGCGCAAAACCACTCTAACCGTATCGCTAAAGGTGTGGCAGGTACGACCAGGGTCATAGAGTACCTAGAGGGTCAGGACTGTGAGGCTAGAAGACTTAGACAAAGTGGAGTAGGCTGTATCGTCAAAGATGTTGGCTGGCGTACTTACGGGTTTGAAACTACAGACATTGACCCTATTTGGCAAGCACTAGACAGGGTAAGGACATTTCACAGGCTGCTTGATGCTATCATCAAAGCCAGTAAGTGGGCTAGGGATAGAGAAGCAGATCAGCTTATCTGGGTCAAAAAGACAATCGTAGAGTTTATGAACGAGCTAAAAGGCAATGGTGTGGTTATCGGGTTTGATGTATTCTTTGACCCATTGAAAAACACACTGGCAACGGTAACGGCTGGTAAATTCTACTTGACAGTAGAGGTACAGGATATGCCAAGTATCAGAGAGCTTAATATAGAGCTTGTTTACTCAGATGCTTACAATGAGACACTTATCAACTATATCAACGGCTAAGGAGGGTTGAGAAATGGGAACACAGGTTAGACTACCACAGAGCGTAGTGGACGTTTCTGTATTTATCGAGGGCAACGGGTTTGCAGGTCTTACGGATAAGATCAGCCTACCAGACATTGAACGTATTTTAGAGACTTCAAAGGCTGGCGGCTTTGAGCGTGACGTAGATACGGGCGTATTCAAAAAAATGGAGTTTGAAGTAGGGGTAAAAGAGTTCAATAAGATCATCTATACTGCTGCTTCTACAGGTATCGCCAGCGGGAAAGGTATCGGTATCGTACTTAAGGGGTCTATCCTGCAGGATGGCACTAAGATACCTTTTGTAGCGACAATACAAGGTAAGTCAGGTGTCGCGCTTGGCGGCATCGGTGCAGGTGACGGAGGCACTACCACGCTTAAGGGAACAGCAGAGCGTTTTTCATATGAGTTGAACGGTGAAGAGTTGGTGCACATGGATACGCGCAATATGATCGCAAAGATCGCTGGCGTAGATCACCTTGAAGTACTCAGACAGCATATACTATAAGGGGGCGTGAGTCATGGCTGAAACAAAAACACTAGAAGCACTTGAAAAAGAGGTAGCGGAACTTGAAGAAGCAGCACAGCGTAAAGCACTTGAAAAAAGGCTTGAACAGCTAAAAAGAGCTGACAGTAACATATTGTCAAACGGTAAAACTGCAAAGATGAGAAAGCCTACCGTTAGGGATATGAAGCTATCAAACGAGGGTAATACCGATGCAGGAAAAGAGCTTATCTTGATGCGTAATCTTACAGAGCTGACAGAAGAAGAACTGTACGCACTTGACATTGAAGACTACGCTATCTACCAGATGATGCTACAGGGTTTTTTATCATAAGCTATGACGATGCGCGTATGGGTATGGCTCTGGTGGGTCATACCATGCACTTTAGTTATAGCGATATGTTAGAAATGGAAACGGATGAGTTTAGAGAGTTTGTGAAGATCGCACAAGAGCTGAGCGAACAATAAGCCCAAAGCCTACTACCGTAGCAGCTACCACAGTAACCGATACAGCAGTAGTAGAGCCTGTCAGCATACCAACGATCACAGATACAATGATACAAGCGAAAAATAGCCCTATCAAGGACTTTATATAAAAAATAATCTCTTTCATAGGTCTATTATACCACAGGAGTGTAAAAAATGGAAAAGATGCTGGCACTTGGGATAATCCTATCGGCTAAAGATATGCTAACACCGTCACTTGGCAAGGCTGGAGAGGCTATAAACAAGTATGAGGGGAAAATCAAAAAGCTTGGCAGCAGCATGACAAAGCTTGGCACGGTAACGCTTGGTGCTGGTATGGCCATTGGTGCTGCACTCAAACAGCCTTATGAGGCGTTTAGTGATCTTAAAGCAGCACAGGGCGAGATAAAATCACTTGATATAGGCGATCTTGGCATAAGTAAGATCACAGATGCAGCCGTTAAGTTTTCAAACACGTTCAGCGGCACTACAGCCCCGGACTTTGTGCGCGCCTCTTACGATATCAAAAGTGGTATCGCTTCACTGAGCGATACAGGGGTAGCGGAGTTTACACGGCTTGCATCCCTAACCGGTAAAGCCACAAAGTCAACTACAGAGCAGATGACATCTTTTTTTGCTACCGGGTACGGTATTTATACCAAACAGTTTGACGAACTGCAAAGCCAGACGGCAGCCGGGTGGAATAAACTAAGCCAAGAAGAAAAAGATATCAAATTCGGTCAGGCGTTTAGTGCAGGTATCGGCGCAGCCGTAAAGCAGTTTAAAACCACTGGGAGCGAAATGCAAAGCGCAATAGAGACGCTCGGTGCAGCTGCTACTACATCAAACGTACCGCTATCTAACCAGCTTGCAATACTTGGAACGCTTAATGGGATCATGAGCGGCTCGGAGGGCGCTACAAAATATAAGGCATTTTTAAAAGGTGCGGCCAAAGCACAAGAAGATTTAAATATGAGTTTTGTTGACCAAAACAACCAGCTGTTGTCAACGCCACAGATACTTGAAAAACTCCATGCACATTATGGCAACGTACTTGATGACATGGAAAAGATGGAAATTACAAAAGCGTTTGGCTCAGATGAGGCGGCTGGATATATAACAGCGCTTTATGACAAAACAGGACAACTTAAAGACGGTATAAACAGCGTTAGCAACTCTATGGCAAACGGAACTGATGAAGTAGAGCGTATGGCAAAAGCCATGAATGACGGCCATGAAATGGAACTGCTACAGCAGCGCATAGGTAACCTTATTACAGTGATCGGCACTGGGTTTGCGCCCATAGTGAACAATATAGGAAAGGTGATAGGGAAAGTAACCATGAAGCTTGGCGGGATGATAAAAGAATACCCTGAGCTTACAAGATGGGTCACTGGTGGTATAGCACTGTTTGGTGCTACTGCTGTGGTACTTGGTACAGTTGCTATCTCTATAGGGGCTTTGACTATGGCTATACCTATGCTTAGTAAAGGCTTTTTAGTGTTGGGTGGTGCTATAAAATTTGTTGGTGCTGCACTTGGTTTTGTAGGTAAGATACTACTACTTAACCCAATAGGTTTAGCCGTTACTGCGATAGCAGCAGCAGCATATCTTATCTATACAAACTGGGATAAGCTAAAAGTATGGTTTAGCAGCCTGTGGACTAGCATTAATGATATTTTTAGCAAATCAAGCAGCTACATTAATGAAGTGATACAAAGCCCTATAGCTTCTATAAAAGCAGGGTGGGAAACGCTGCTAAATTGGTTTTCTGTGAAATTCGAGTGGCTGGCAGATAAATTCAACACCGTATCAGGATGGGTAGGTAGCACTATAGACTGGCTAGGTCTTGGTGGCGGTGATGGCAAGCAACAGTCATCAGGTGCTGCAAGCAAAGGCGGCAAAACATCTAAAGTTGGTGCTGCTGTTGCAGCGCAGCCATCAAAGCCGCTGTTTAAAACAGAGCCACTATTTAAAGAGAAGTCAGCATACACACCAGAGCAGCAAAAGAGCAAAAAAAGCGGCGCTGGCTCAAACCATAACTATAATGTAAATCTAACCGTAAATAATCCTGCAAAAGGCGTAAATGTAGAAAAGGCGGTACAGAAAGCCATAAGGATGTGCAACAGCAGATCGCTTAGCGATGATGTTTAGAGGGCTTTAAAAATATGAAAACTTTTACTAAAATAGGGAAAATGTGCAGGGGGTGGGTAACACTATGCTGGCTATGATAGATTTTTTCACGTTTGACATAGACAATAGAGATATAGACAGCATCAGCAGCTACCTTACTTTCAAGTTCGCACGGCATGAAAAGCTTGGGAATTTTGATAGCTTCCAAAACATAGGGAGATACGAGGAAGAGATCACTATACACGGTACGCTGATCTGCCAAAGTCAGCATCAGCTAAAAAGCTTCGAGCTGCTTGGCAAGATGAAAACGCAGCATATCTTGACGCTGCCGGACGGAACGTGCAAAACTATCATTATAACTACACTAGATACAGACAAATCTACATTTTTAAAAACGGGTGAATTTCTAAGACAGGAATACGCGCTGTCTATAGCTGTAGTCGGCGACGGCTTCAATCTTGACATAGCAGGTATGGCAGCAAGCTTTTTAGGCGGTCTTCTATGAAACAGGTTACGGCACAGCACGGTGACAGGTTAGACCAGATCGCCTATAGCGAATATGGCACGCTTGAATACTTCAATAAGGTGATGGATGCAAACCTACACCTATCAGCAAAGCCTATCTTAGAAAACGGCGATATCGTAAATATGCCTACCATAACAATGCAAGTACAAGAGATCAAGGTAAAAACACTATGGTAGAACTGTTTGGCATCCCAAAAAAACCCACGTATAAGATACTGGCAAACGGTACAGATATAACTGCCACACTGCAAAATAACAGCGCGTCTATCTCTCTTGAAGATGAAGCAAACGAAGAAGCAGATCAGCTGTGTATTACCGTAGAGGGCGCGATAGCAAGACCACAGGCAGACGATACCTTGGAACTGTGGATGGGGTACGGTCTAACCTTGGTATATTTTGGGTCTTTTGTGGTACAGGAAACTACAAAGGATGATGACTATACACTGACGGTAAAAGCAACCGGCGTAAACTTTTCCAGCGCGCTTAAAGTAAAGCGTGAGATCACTTACGAAAAGGTAACCATCAAAGATATATGTACACAAATTGCAAAACGTCACGATCTTAAACTTAAGTGCGACTATGATGATATCACCATAAAAAGCCTAAGCCAGGACAAAGAGAGTGACATACACTTTTTAAACCGAGTGGCCGGTGAGTATAACGCTATTTTCAACATCAAAAACAGGACGCTTATATTTCTGCACCGCATCAAAGACGGTAAAGCAAGTAATGAACTGCCAAGGTATATGGTTCATAAGAACGATGTACACAATCTCACCATAACCCATAGCAAAAAAGCACTCTATAACAGTTGTAAATGCTGCTGGCACTGCACGATAGACAATATAAAAAAAGAGGTAATAGTAGGTGATGGTGACCCGAGTATAGTGCATTATGGACAATTTAAGGACGAAGCAGAAGCAGCTGCAAAAGCTACTGCTTTGCTTGAGAAAACAAAAGGATGCCACGTGGGCGGAAGCTTTGAGATAGACGGGGCAGTGATGTATGCTGGAGGCGTAGTGGAGTTGGTAGGAACTGTGGACGATGACGGGGAGTACAGCATAAAAAGGATAAGCCATACCATAGATAGCAGCAATGGGTGGGTTACATGGGCAGAAATAACAAGATAAGGAGCATTAAAAATGATAACAAAAAAAGGTAAATTATGCTAAATGAAACTACTACAATTGGAGCAAAAGCGCTAGCAGCATCTACAAGCGCAGGGATGATCGGTGTCGGGTTTCTTGATAATATCAACGTAGAGCTTATCATACTTGGGTTGATAGGGCTTGTAGTGAGCATACTGAGTTATCACTACGACATAGAGCACACAGAAGACAAGGCGCATAGCATGTCAGAGATTATAAAATACATCTTGTTCGGGACACTTGCTTTGCCAAGCGCGTACGTAGCTGCCGGAGAACACATCACAAATGACGTATCAGGGAGACTGTTTATCGGTGTTTTTGCTTCGTATTACATTATTCGTCTGCTTGATACAATAATACAAAAGGTGCAGAACATGATTATGGAGTGGAGAAGATGAGTTTTTTTGCTTTACAGGCTGTTCTGACTTTTTTATGGTTTCTGTCTTTCGTGAACAAGCTATACAAAAAAAGCCTATCCACATTCATTATAATAAATGTGATTTTTGCTGCTGTAATAGCAGTGAGAATCAATGAAGCGCTGGCGCATTTCATCTTAATAATAGGCATGATCTTCATTTATCACCGCGCTGCTTTTAAGAGAGAGAATGAAAGGTTATTTACATGGCGGCATTAATCTATAAATTAAGGTTATATTTGTATGCCGCGACTGCATTCGTCATGGCTGCGTTTCTCTACTTTTGGCATTACAAACCAATCGCTAACATAGAAGCAGCTTACCAAGAGCAGTTACAGGCTACCAAAACTGCAAAAAAAGAGACAGTTGTACAAAAGGCGAAGCTCTTCACTGAGAAGCATATAGAGAAAAAAGAAGCACTGAAAGGGATTAGCTATGAAGAGTATAACGGCACTATCGATACTAATATCGGTACTCATACTAAACGGCTGTAGTGTTTTCGGCACTGGTGCAGGTGAGAATATAGAAGTACGGCCCAAACTGGTAACCTGGGAATATACAGAAAAACCAGTAGTTGACTTTGACCTGGAGTACACAGTAAAAGAAGTGGGGGTGCAGCATGGCAAAGATCGTAGAGATTAGTGTAGAGAAGTTCAAAATACTTATCAAGAACTATATTATGGTAAGAAGACAAAACAGGGAACTACGTAAGATCAATGAGTTTTTAAATAACCAGATCAACGACTATAACAAAAAGTTTGGAGGACAAAAAAATGACAAAAACAGAACGTAAAAAAACACTTAAAGAGCATCAAGACAAAAGAACCAGGTGCCTTGTGTATACCAGAGTGATGGGATATCACAGACCGGTAGAGAGTTTCAATGTTGGCAAGAAAGGTGAACACGATGAGAGAACTTTTTTTAGAGCTTGATGATGAGTGATTTAAAGAGAAAAGTGATAAACGATATCATCGAGCGTGAGGGCAGTTACATAAATGACCCACGCGACAGTGGCGGCGAAACAAATTATGGCATAACCGTAGCAGTAGCCAGAGCATACGGCTATACTGGAGAGATGAAAAAACTACATAGATCTGCAGCGTTTACCATTTATAGCAAACTATACTGGGATAAGCTGATGCTAGACAACATAGAGTCTTTATCTACTTTACTGGCAGCAGAGCTGGCAGATACGGCTATAAATATGGGTGTAGGAACTGCTGCAAAGTTTCTACAAAGGTCTCTTAATGCGCTTAACGATAGACAGAGATACTACTATGATCTAACAGTAGACGGTGATATAGGGGGTAAGACGCTTATAGCCCTAAGATCATACTTTAAAGTAAGGGGCTTAGACGGTGAAAAAGTGCTGCTACGTATGCTAAATTCACTACAGGGTGCTTACTATGTTGAGCTTTCAGAACGAAGAGAAAAAGATGAGGCATTTATTTTTGGCTGGTTTTTAAACAGAGTCGAATAATACATAAAAGGATAAGAAATGGCTAAATTAACTACTGATACAGAATGGACAGCAACAATACCAGCAGGTACATATGATATGCAGAAAAAAAGCACCGGCGATCTATACATTGGCAGAGGGCCTTCACAACCTACAAACGTTTTAGATGCTATACATATCGATAGCTCTGCGGCTTTTAGGTTTACCGTCGCAGATGGCGAAACGGCATACTTTTTCGGCGATAATGTTGTTGTATATTATTACAAGGTATATTAAATGTTACGCTTGTTCCTTGGACCCACCCTGAGTGAGATTTCCATCTTCTCCCGCGCTTATTTTTTAGGGAAGCCCGGCGAACTTGGTTTTGGTGTGGCTGCTGCGCCTGAGAGTGTGTATACTGCTGCTGGGTTTATCCCGCTGGAAGGTCACAATACAATAGGCCGCGACAACTATGGAAACTATTTGCACGTTGCTTCTGGTGCTATCTGCGTCTACATACCAAAACATTATTACAAAATAGCCGGGAACACGTTCACCTACTCAGATACCGCGGCAGATGGCTATGTACTAGATCGCACATTTATTAATGCTGGCGCAGAGATTAGGGGCATCTTCGTTTCCAAATACGGTGGCACAAACAATGGCGGTATCTTCTCATCACAGCAAGGGAAAGACCCGCTGTCCACGAATAGTGCGCACAATCCAATCTCAGCCCTCAACGGTACGCCTTTAAATACTTACGGCGGACTCTATACGGCCGTAAAGACGATGTCAATCGATGCCATTGTCACTCCAATTTGGACATATAATATGTTGGCCCGTATGGCAAAAGCTCACGGAGAGGCCTCTCTAACGACTGACGTGTGCGCCTACATAGACGTTGTTCCAAAAATGCCAAAAGGAAACTTGGCAAACGCATTGAAAGACTATAATGACACTAGCGTCACTTTCACTGCTTCAGGATACTCAAATTGTGCATTGACTGGCAGCGGATCAAACTTCGCCAAAACCACGCACAACGGCCAAAAATGCGGTATCGCAGACCTGACTGGAAATATGTTTGAAGTTGGAAGCGGTCTCATACGCTTTGATAGCACTGGCTTCCTCGTCATCAAAGAGTCGGTAGACATCACTACCATCCTAAACGACTCAATCATAACAGGCGGTGGTGGTGCATATGACCGCGATTTATATGATGTCATAGACATCTCCGATCTTATCAATACTAATAGCGGATGGACCTACATCGGAAACGGAACGAGTAATGTGTTCGGCTTTTCAACAGATAGAAATTCAGCTGCATACAAACGAACTTCTGTAGGCATACCGCTTGCAAATGGTGTAAGTGGCAGTGGAACTGCGGAGTTTGGTAACGACGGATTATACAAATACCTAATAAACGAATTGGCCGCGTTTTGTGGCGGGAATTGGAACAACTCTTCCAATGCGGGGCCGTTCGCTATGAATCTGAACAATAACCGTACGAACTCGAACAACAATGTGGGGGCGCGCGACTCCGGAACCAAGCCTGAAACTGCAATGGCAGATACTGGTGCCAGAGGGGTATGTTGTCCTGCGATAAGCGAAATAAAAAGAGATGACAGAGTTTCAAGTAGCTATGCCGAACGTCACCAAGTCTCTCGAGCACCAAAACGTGAAGGGCGTCTATTTGAACTGACATTCACGATGGATAATCTCTATGAAGCCTACATAACCGCACGAAAGGGGAAGCGTAAAAAACGTGCGACGATGAGGTTCGAAAGCAACCTAGGCGCAGAGCTTCAAGCATTATACGATGAACTGCATGACGGCACTTACATGCCTAGACCCTATGCACAGTTTGAAGTCTATGAGCCAAAAAAAAGAGTCATAAATGCACCTGCGTTCAGAGACCTCGTCGTTCAACACTGCATCTATGCAGCGATATACGATCTCTTTGACCGAAGCTTCATTGCGACTTCTTACGCCTGTCGTAAAGGTGGTGGAACACATAAGGCAAGCGCCTATACCCAAAAGGCAATGCGCCACTACGATGGTGAAGACTACTATGTTAAACTCGATGTTAAGAAGTTTTTTTACTCGATAGACCGGTCTATCCTGCGCGCCCTCTTTGAGAAAAAAATCAAAGACAAACGGTTTGTCGATCTCATGTGCGCTTTTGCGGAGATGAATGATCCAAAAGGGATACCTATAGGCAACCTTCTTAGTCAGCTTTACGCACTTATTTATATGAACCCAGTAGATCACTATATCAAACGTGACTTAAAAATGAAGCACTATGTGCGCTATGTGGATGATATGGTGATCATAGGCGTTGAAAAATCAAAGGCAAAAGAGATCATAGGGAAAGTAGAGTCATTTTTAAAGCAATATCTTCGTTTGGAGTATTCACGATGGATGATGGCAAAGATAAAACGTGGCATCAACTTCGTAGGATACCGCACATGGAAGTCAGTTAAATTTGTGAGAAAGCACAGTATGTACACATTTAAAATGTCACTGAAAAAATCTAAACTTGAGTCAATCGTCTCGCTCATTGGGCACGCTAAGAAAACGGCTACGATGACGTATTACGCGAGACTGCTGTTGGCTGAACCTGAGATTTTAAATAAATTACCACAAAGGAGCATTGCATGCTTAAATACTACACCTACGAAAAAGTAGAAACAAGCTACACAGTGCTGGAAGTGAGAGTAGGGCATGAGGATGTGAAGATCTGCTACTTTACCTACACAGAAAAACCAGTCGTTGCAATTAGCGGTGAGGAAGAAGCGATAGATGCACTCATATCCGCCCAAGATCCACGCACAAACGCTACAGAGATAGATCAACAAACCTATGATGCGCTCATCGCGCCAAGTGATCAGGTACGAAACATATATAGGCAGGTGGAATACGTGAGGGACAATGGCGGAACGGCAGAGGAGTGTGATGCATTGCTTGTGTCGTTGATGGACGAGATAGGGTATATGGGGGGATAGGTGGTTAATTTTTTGTTGGTATGAAGTACTAAAAGTGAACACCCAAGTGAACACCTAATAAAAACTTAAACCAAAAAAATATTTGAGAATATTGATTCAATATCGATATGTAGGGGAATATAAGTGGTGGGTCCTCAGGGACTTGAACCCTGGACCACTCGGTTATGAGCCGAGCGCTCTAACCAACTGAGCTAAAGACCCTTATCTAATCGTTGGTTCGTCTTTCGAAGTCATAATGATTTTCGAGTCCGCATTATAACGGCTGTAATCTTTAAAAGCAATTAAATTTTGCAAAATCCCAAAAATTATCGCAAAAATAATAAAAGAAGTTCCGCCATGACTAAACATTGGAAGCGGAAGGCCCACGACAGGAGCCAATCCGATGACCATATAGATATTGACTCCCATATAGACAAAGATCAAAAAAGCAATGCCTGCAGCGAATGTCTTAATGAGATAATCCTGCGCGTGTTTGGCTGAAATATAGAGAAGATTAAAGACGAGCAGGATATACAAGGCAATCACTGTTGTCATGCCTTTGAAGCCCAGTCTTTCCCCAAGATAGGCAAAAATAAAGTCTGTAGAGGAGACCGGAAGAAATTTGAGCTGGGTTTGGGTTGCTTCTTCTTTTTCTTTTCCTTCAAGTCCGCCTGAACCGATCGCAATGAGCGCCTGTCTAACCTGGTAGCTTGGTTTGTTAAGTGCGTCATGGATACGTATTTTTTGGTAAGGTTTGAGGCCGTATTGATAGATAAACGGTGCACCGATACCGCCTATAACTGCAAGAGTGATCCATATTTTCCAGTTGATGCCTACAATAAAAAGTACGCCATATCCGGCAATAAGAAGCACCAAGGCTGTACCGAGGTCCGGCTCTTTTGCGATAAGAAGAAAAGGAATGATAATAACAATAGAGAGTTTTATAAATTGCAAAATCCCATATCCTTTGGCAGAAGGAGGTTTGCGGCTGATAAGATAGGCAAGCATCATGATGACACTGACTTTCATAAACTCAGAGGGTTGAATGGTTAATCCAATGCCCGGAATTTCAATCCACCTTGTGGCGCCAAGAATGCTTTTTCCTATGAATTCAACTGCCAAGAGCAAGCCTAGATTGCCTAGGTAAAAAAGAGGAACAAACCACCAAAAGATAAGCCTCCACGGAATAAATGCGGCAATAAAAAAAGCAATAGATGCAAGAAAATAGTACACCATCTGCTTATTAAAAAGATAAGGGTTCATCTCATGTATAAGATACGAAGAGATAACAAAAAGAGGAACAAGCTGGATCATAAGAAGATAATTAAAATGTTTGAAGATGCGTCTATCAAAATCAAACCAATGTTCCATTTGTACTCTCTTTTTTTGGATATTATATCGAAAATGCATTAAGGCAGAAAATGGCGGAATTTTATCGTTTTAAGGGATTGCAAAAGTATGAACAGTGTGTGCATGCCGTGACAACCAAAAATCCCAAGGCACCGCATGAGGGCAGTTTGGCACTTCATACAGGAGAAGCATGTAGCCAGATCATACAAAACCGTAAGCAGATAGCTTCGTTGCTGGAATTGGACACCAAATATCATTTTATCGCAGCCAGCCAAACACATAGCTCCCATATCGAAGTGATAACCAAAAGAAAAAATAGAGGTTGGGAAACTATGAATGATGCGGTTTTGGATTGCGATGCTCTGATAACGGATACAAAGGGTCTAATCTTGACGGTATTGACCGCTGATTGTGTGCCTGTACTTTTATATGATACCCGACGGGAAGTTGTTGCTGCGATTCATGCAGGCTGGAGAGGAACTCAGGCAAATATTGTCTTGAAGACAGTAGAGAAGATGAAAGAGGTATTTGATTCAAATCCCAAAGATATGGTTGCAGGAATCGCTCCATCGATTGGACGATGCTGCTATGAGGTGGAAGAAGATGTGGCGCAGTTTTTTTTAAAACAAACCGAAGTGTTTGATCGGATAAATAAAAAATACAGATTGGATTTGCCTTTAGCAAATAAAATTCAACTTCTCAATGCAGGTTTGCTTGAAGAGAATATAGAAATGAGCGGTATCTGTACCGCATGTGAGGCAAAGAGGTTTTTTTCTTATCGAAAAGAGCAGGGGTGCAGCGGAAGGTTTATGAGCATGATAGGATTGAGGCAAAACATATAGGCCGGCAAGCCATGCTTTGGCAGCAAATAAAAGAGAAGCAGGGCGTCAGGGAGAAAAAATGTTGCATAATGTACAATAAAAATAACATAAAATTGGACAGCTTTAAAAAAAAGAATGTTCGGCTTTAAAATGGCAGCTGAAAGTTTTTAAATACGTTTTTCTGTTGAGTGCAGAGAGCAAGGGAGGGGATATGAAAATTGGTATTCCAAAAGAAATAAAGAGCAGGGAGTATCGGGTGGGAATCATTCCCGCGGGGGTTGATTTGCTTGTTCAAAACGGGCACGAGGTGTACATAGAAAAAAATGCCGGAGAAAAAAGCGGATTTTCTGATGATGAGTATAAGCAGGTCGGTGCTGTTATCTTTCAAAATCCAAAAGAGATATATGAAAATTGTGAAATGATTCTAAAAGTCAAAGAGCCTCAGCCTCAAGAATATGATCTTTTAAAAGCGGGGCAGATACTTTTTGCCTATCTTCATCTCGCTCCGCAAAAAGAGCTTACCCAGATACTTCAAAAAAGAAAAGTGATAGCTATCGCATATGAAACGATACAGGAAGGAAACCGGACGCCTTTGCTTGAGCCCATGAGTCAAATTGCAGGCAAAATGGCGCCGATGGCGGGAGCCTATTTTCTTTCGGCCCATGCAAATGCAATGGGTGTGCTGATGGGGGGATGCAGCGGCGTGCCGCCATCAACAGTATTGATTTTGGGGAGCGGTACAGTAGCCAAATATGCAGCCAAGATTGCAGCAGGGATGGGTGCAAATGTGGTGGTAATGGGAAGAAATCCAAAAAGCATGGCTGAACTTGAATCGGCAATGCCGGCAAATGTTTCAACTGTTTATAGCAACCGCTATAATATGGAAAAAATTTTACCTACAGCAGATATTGTGATAGGTGCGGTTTATAATACCGGTGAAAAAACACCCCACTTGATCACAAAAAAAATGCTCCCTTTGTGTAAAAAAGGTGCTGTTTTTGTCGATGTTGCTATCGATCAAGGCGGATGTATGGAGACTTCCAGACCGACAACGCATGATGATCCTATTTTTGAAGTGGGGGGTGTGGTGCATTATTGCGTTGCCAATATGCCCGGAGACTATCCTGTGACTGCAACATGCGCATTGGCAAATGCAACGATACCTTATGTAAAAAAGATTGCGGATTTGGGATGGCGCAGTGCCGGTTTGCAAGATGATGCCGTATATGGCGGTGTGAATGTTGCAGGCGGCTTTGTAACACAAAAATCTGTGGCCAAGGTGCATAAAATAGCATATCATGAGTTAAAAGATGTCATTGATATGTGTCCAAAATTCGGAGATACTTATGATAAAACCGCTTCATGTTAATCAGCTTTATAATCATTGTGATGTAGAAAAATTCGATTTTAATACCACTGAAGATTTAAAGGATCTTGACACAATTATAGGGCAAGCCAGAGCGCTTAAAGCAATAAGTTTTGGCGTGGGAATCAAGCAAAAAGGTTACAATCTTTATGTAATGGGCGAACTTGGCAGCGGCAAGCATAGTATTGTTGAACAGTTTATTAAAAGCAAAGGAAAAGAAAAAGATCAGGAGAAGCCGGCAGATTGGTGTTATGTTAACAATTTTGAAGATCCGCGAAAACCGATTTCATTGAAGCTTGCATCTTCCATGGGCGTTCAACTTAAAAAAGACATGGAAGAACTGATAGCGGATTTACAGGGAATTATCCCCTCAGTATTTGAGAGCGAAGAATATAGAGAAAAAAAACAGTCTATCGTTGACAAACTTAATGAGATAAAGAAAGAATCTTTTCAAAAAATAAAAGAAAGAGCAAAAGAAGAATATATAGCAATTAACTATACAGCAACAGGCTATACGGTTTCTCCTATGAGCAAAGAGAATAAAATTCTTGAAGCGCAAGAATTTGTGGCTCTTAGCGATAAAGAGAAGGAGAAAATTCAAGAGAAAATCAAAAAGTTTAAAACTCAGATAGAGCATACCGCACAAGATATGGCTATCCAAAGCAAGGTGCAACTAAAAGAGATTAGAGAACTCGAACAAAATATGACAAAAAAAGCAGTGGATAACAGTATTGATGAGCTCAAAAAAAGATATGAAGCCTACCCAAATGTTGTTATGTATCTTCAGAGCGTTAAAGAAGATATTATAAAAAACGCCCAGGATTTTTTACTCTCTGCACAAAATGCGCTTTCAGCGATAGGAGTAGGATCAGCAAGTGACAGCACTATATTCAGCAGATACCGTGTGAATGTTCTAGTGACGCATAAAGACAAAGAAAGTGTACCGATTGCTTATGAGAACAATCCGACTTATGCAAATTTGTTTGGTGAGATAGAGCATGTTGCGCAGATGGGTATGCTTTTGACTGATTTTAATTTGATTAAACCCGGCGCACTGCACAGAGCCAACGGGGGATATTTGATTCTTGATGCCTCAAAAGTATTGTTGCAGCCTTTTGTCTGGGACGGTTTAAAGCGAATGCTGCAGGCCGGAGCCATTCGCATAGAATCATTAGCGCACTCATTGAGTTTGATCAGTACGTTGACGCTCGAACCCCAAACTATTGAGCTGGATGTTAAGATTATTCTTATCGGCAACAGAATGCTTTACTATTTGCTCTATAATTATGATCCGGAATTTAAAGAACTTTTTAAGGTTAATGCAGATTTTGAAGACCGAATTGAGCGAAATGAGCAAAATAGTTTTTTGTATGCGCAAATGATTGGGATGATGGTTAAAAAAAATCAACTTTTGCCTCTTGATAAAAAAGCCGTCGGAAGGGTCATTGAATATGGTTCGCGTATAGCCGAAGACAGCCAGAAGCTTTCAACACATTTAAAAAGTTTGGGCGATTTGCTTCAGGAAGCCGATTTTATTGCCGCACAGAAAAAAATCAAACAGATAACTAAAAATGAAATAGATGAGGCTATTGCGCAGAAGACTGAAAGATCAGACAGGATTAAGGATTATATTTACGAAGAGATCCAAAGAGAAACCATTTTGATTCAAACCAAAGGCAAGATGGTAGGGCAAATAAATGGAGTTTCGGTTGTAAATCTGGGCAATTATGCCTTTGGCCATCCTGTTAAAATTACTGCTTTAACAAGATTGGGAAAAGATGGCATAGTCAATATAGAACGAGAAGTAAAACTGAGCGGTCCCATGCATGATAAGGGAATAATGATACTTTCAGCCTTTTTGGCTACACGATATGCAAAAGATTTTCCGCTGAGTGTTACTGCAACCTTGGTATTTGAGCAGTCATACGGCAGGATCGAAGGCGACAGCGCTTCCTGCGCAGAATTGTTTGCTTTGCTTTCGTCACTGAGTGAAATAGCCTTGGATCAATCTATAGCCGTGACGGGCTCCGTAAATCAAAATGGCCAGGTTCAAGCAGTAGGCGGCATTAATGAGAAAATAGAAGGTTTTTTTGATGTGTGCAGACTTTTGGGCGGGACCCAAAAAAATGGTATTATCATCCCTGCGTCAAATGTAAAACATTTAATGCTTAAAGAAGAAGTGCTTCTTGCAGCAAGGAATAATACCTTTGAAATTTATGCCATTGAGAACGTTGATGAGGGGATGGAAATACTTACAGGAATGGCAAGCGGAAAAAGAGATGGCAAAGGTAATTTTCCTAAAAAAAGTATCGGTTATCAGATAGAGGATAAGCTGAGGTTCTTTGCAGATAAAAGCAGGCAAAAAAAGTACAAAAAAGAGGGGGGACAGGAAGAGAAGCCTTAAGCTTTCACTTCTCTGCTTTCATCCGCTTCAAGCTCGATGAGTTGCCAAGGAAGTCCTTGTTTGTTCATTTCTTCCATAAAAGGATCCGGATCGAGCTGTTCCATATTGAAGACACCTTTGCCTTGCCATTTGCCTTCAAGCATCAGTTTGGCACCTATCATTGCAGGTACGCCCGTCGTATAGCTTACCCCCTGACTCAACACTTCGGCATAGCATGCTTCGTGGTCTTTGACTTGGTAGATATAGACGGTCCGCGGTTTGCCGTCTTTGATTCCTTTGGCAAAGATACCGATATTTGTCTTTCCTTTAGTGCGGGGTCCAAGACTTGCGGGATCAGGAAGAAGTGTTTTGAGAAATTCGATCGGTACGATTTTCATGCCTTTGTGTTCTACTTCTTTGATACCCAGCATACCTACATTTTCAAGACATCGCATATGGGTAAGATAACTCTGCCCGAATGTCATAAAGAAACGGATACGCTTGAGTCCTTTGATGTGTTTAACCAGCGACTCCATCTCTTCGTGATAAAGCAGGTAGCTGTCCTTTGGTCCAACTTCGGGATAATCCCATACCTGCATGATTTCCATCGGTTCAGTTTCTATCCATGTTCCGTTTTCCCAATATCTTCCTTTGGCGCTGACTTCACGAAGGTTGATTTCGGGATTGAAGTTTGTTGCAAACGGATAGCCGTGATCGCCTGCGTTGCAATCAAGAATATCTATTGTGTGGATCTCGTCAAAATAGTGTTTTTGCGCATAGGCACAAAAAACATTAGTAGCCCCCGGATCAAAACCGCTTCCAAGCAGACCCATGATCCCGGCTTCCTTGAAGGCTTCATTTCTTGCCCACTGTTCTTTGTATTCAAATTTTGCAGTATCGGGGTGCTCATAGTTTGCGGTATCCAGATAGTCAACTCGACAGATTTTGCATGCATCCATGATGGTCAGATCTTGATAAGGAAGCGCCACATTGATGACGATATCTGCCTTTGTATTATTGATGAGGTCAATGAGTTCGGGAACAGAGTCTGCGTCTACCTGCGCTGTAGCGATGGTTATGCTCAGACGCTCTTGGATGTTTTTGGCAATCTCATCGCATTTGCTGAGAGTTCTGCTTGCAAGAGTAATATTTCCGAAAGTGTCCACATTCATTGCGCATTTGAATGCAACCACATTTCCGACACCGCCTGCACCGATGATGAGGGTATTTTTTGACATAGAGATCCTTTAGTATATTTTTTTGACTTTTGTCTTAAAAACAGAATAAAATTTAAGTTCAATTTTATCATAAATAGTAGAAATTTATAACATAGCTTAACACAAAAAGTAAAGGAATAAAGAGTAAAGTGCTTAAAAGTATAAGCGAAGTGACCTCTTTGGGACGACAGTCATAAAGGGAGGCCAGATTGATATTGGCGATGGCTATAGGCACCATCATCTCCATAAAGATTATGCCCTGCACAAAAGGCGAAAGAGAGGTAAAGCTCAAAAGGAGTGCTGCAGCAGAAGGAATGATAATGAATTTTTGCGAAATCGTTCCAATAAAAAGTTTGGGACGAAGTTCCTGGAGACGAATGCCGTACAAAAATGTGCCCAGTAGAAAAAGTTGAAGTACGATACCCGCATAAGCGCCCATTTTAAAAAATTCCTGGAGAGATGAACTTAGGGGTATGTCGTAAATATTGATGATAAAAGCTACCAATGAGGCCGGAATAATAGGAATTTTAACAATGTTCAAAAGTGACTTTTTGATGCTAAAAGAACCTCTTGAGTAAACATAGACCCCTATGACATAGACGACAAAAACATTAGCAATATTGATGAGTGTTGTATAGATAACGCTTTGTTCGCCAAAAAGAGCTATCCCAAGAGGAATGCCGATATTTCCTGTGTTGCCGACAAATCCCGCAATAGAAAAAATGGCTCTCTCTTTGGCGTCAGCAAAAAGCATTTTGGCAATAAGCAAAGAGGGAATCAATAGTGCAAAAATGATCCCCAGATACATTAAGGGTACAAAAATATGTTCAGCGTGAAGCTTGGCAGTACTAAAGCCCCACACTGTTACGAATGGCTGGAGAAAATAGACAGAAAAGAGTGTAAGCGTCCTGGGATTCATCTCTTCTTTAAATATGCGTTTTGCAAGGTATCCAAGAAAAATAAAAACATACACAAAGATGAGCGAGAGTAGTGTGTCAATCATGAGAGGAACTATAGCATATTTTGGGTATGATTCGTGTATTGTTTTAGAAGGAGAATGGTTTGGAAAGTACATTAACGTCACTAGAGACATGGGGCTATTTGGCTATCGCATTTTTCTCTTTCGGGGGATCTTTGGTGGTCGTTGCTGCCGCGGGCATTTTATCCTATTTGGGGAAAATGGATTTGGCAACAGCCTTGGCGGTCGCCGCCGTGTCCAATTTTATGGGAGATAATTTTCTTTTCTATCTTGGAAAATACCAAAAAAAACAAGTACGCCCCTATTTTGCAAAACACAAACGCAAAATTGCTTTAGCAACGCTCATCATGCGCAAATACGGAATTTTGGCAATCTTTATTCAAAAATTTATTTATGGCATTAAAACCCTTATACCCCTTTCGATGGCGCTGGCTAAATATGATTTTAAAAAGTTTGTCTTTTTTAATATATTCGCTTCGATTGTGTTTGTATCGGTGATTGGTGCGGGAAGTTATTATTCGGGTGAAATGTTTATGGCGTTTTTTGATAAGATCAAAGCAAACCCTTGGATGATGCCGGTGATCGTCTTTGGTATCATTGGAATCATATGGTACGCAATGGAAAGAATGACGAAAAAGAAGTAGCCGCGCTTCTTCCGGTATGTTTTCCGTTTATACTCTAGCGATTAAGCCAATATAACAGGCTTGGAATGTTTTCTACTCCAAAATAGAAATAGTCGTTTCGTGCCGGATCGCCATATCTTCTGACGTAAGTAAACCTGAATATATCTATAAGGTCAATATAGGTATTGAACCCATAAGCCGTATCGGGGTCAAAGAACTCTCCTTCCATATCTCCAAACAGTGTGACTCCTGCGCCGAACTTTATGAAATCATCATATTCTTTAAAGGTGCTGAGGTCAATGCGCAGAAAATCCGATATACCGTCATTGAAACTGTAAGCAGCTTTCGCTTCAAACCCGTTGATGATCATGAGATTTTTATACCAATAGGCATTATACCCCAAAGAGATACCCCCGTTTTTAACATCGGTTGCCATCTCATTGGGAAGGAGCCTTAGAGCAGTTCTAAGAGCTTTCTTGTCTTTATCCTCCGGAGCGTTAAGGGGAAGAATGTCAAATCCGTCTTTCTCCTTGACAAACGTGCTTCCTGCCCATGCGGCAATACTTGTTACTTTGGCCACGGAGCTTGATTCCGGGTACACTTCAGCCCGTTCGTTTTCAAGTGTAGTGATGCGTCCGATAATCGTTCTTAACGGCTGCTTATACCATTGGTCAATATCTTTCTTGGCATAACCAAGGAACGACTTTTTATCCGGCATAAGGTATTTCGCATCCAGCCTAATAAGAAACTTTTTAAACTCATCGAGTGTGTAGCGCACTGAATCGCTCTTCTTGATATCGAAAGCATTGTAAATAGCAGTGAATTTATTGTTCGTTTTTGGATGCTTGCTATAGAACTCTGTTTCCAAAAAAAGATTGTATGCAGCCAGCGCTTCGGGATTTTCGTTTATACCAAGACTTTTTTTAAATTGATCCATAAGTTCAATCTGTGTGAGGTTGGGATAATACCCATTTTTCTTCATGGTCTCAGCAAGATGATAAATGCCATCATATACACCTACGTAATAGTCATAGATACGAAAATTTTTATCCAAAAAAGCGCCAAAATGCTCTAAAAATTTCCCTGCCAACGGATGATGTCTGGAGGACAAAACAAGTACTCTTGAAGAGCTGTCTTTGAAGTAGAGATGGAGTGCCTGATAGAGTTTCATCGATTGAAATATCTCTAAACTATTGAGCAGGGGCATAGCATTGGCATTAAAAAATCCCATGGGAAACTTTTCTTCGGCTTGTTTTTGTTCTTTGGGTTGTTTTCTTGTGTTGCTAGGATCCATATAAATAAAATACTTCGATTTTTTATTGAGTTCAATACTGAGCTGCAAAGGGATGTTGTCGTATGTGGCTCCATCTATAAAGTAATCGGAATCTTGTTTTCCTTGATAGTCATACTCAAGCTTTACCTGCTGGAATGCGCCCGGAAATGCAGAAGAAGCAAAAAGCACATCGATGATTTTCTCTTTTTCTCTCTCTATTTCAGGGACAGAAAGATAAAAATCTGTACTGGCAGGCATTTTTTTGTTGTGTATACTTGCTTTTTTGTGATCTGTTTTGAGCGTAAGCGGAATAGAGAAATTTTGATTTTTAATTTGAATGCCTTGAAGTTTTTCTATGATAGGCGTTACTTTGGTGACAGAGATGCCCAGCGGTATTTCACAGCCCGATCTGTAAATGGGTTTGTTGAGGTGTTCAATGATCTTGTCTGCTTTTTCTTGCAGTTTTTTTCTTGAGAAGAGGGTACTTTTGTTGACCGGATCTTTTCCCTCTATGATAAGGTCTTCCAGTCCCAAGTCAACCCATGTATCGTAAAAGAGATTGTCATCAACGCTGTTTTTATAGGGAATGCTTTCTTCCTGGCACCAATACATAGCGGTCAAAAGCGCATTAATAGAGCCCGCAGAAGCGCCTGCTACTGATCGCAAATGAGGCCGGACAATGGTACTGTTGTGGTGTGCTGCGTGAAGCAATCTGATCGTAGCCCAGTTGTATCCCGCCTGATAAGCTCCTAAGCTGACGCCGCCGCTGATCACGATAGAAACATCGATCTCTTTTGGTTTGGCGCAAGAGAGAGAAGAGAGCAGAAGAAAAAGCACAGAAAGTTTATAAAAATTCTTCATATGCTATCCCTTTCTTTGCAAAAAATATAAAAATTATACTCTTTATGCTGATAAAAATAAAGACCTATACAGACCGTTTCTGTTTAACAAATTTTTCTATGCGGCGGATGCCTTCACGAATGGTTGTTATGTCTGTAGCAAATGAAAATCTAAAATAGCCTTCGCTTCCAAACCCGATCCCCGGAACCACAGCGACACCCGTAGCTTGCAATAACTCTTTGCAGAACGTAATGGAATCGTTGGAAATATCTTTGATGTTGACAAAAAGATAAAATGCACCTTGTGGTTTTAGTACGGAAAGACCGTCAATTTCATTGAAAAGCCTTACTGCCTCTTCCGCTCTGTTTTCAAAGGCTTTTCTCATAGTTTCAATCTCCTCATCTACCTGACCGGTAAGTGCAACAATGGCTGCTTTTTGCGTGACAGAATTGATATTGGATGTGCTTTGGCTTTGCAGTTTGTCCATAGCAGCAATAAGCTCTTTGTTGGGAGTCGCAAGGTATCCAAAGCGCCAACCCGTCATCGCAACTGATTTGCTCAGACCATTGATGGTAACGGTTCTTTGGTACATATCTTCACTGATACTTGCAGCAGCCACAAAGTCAATACCGTAAAGCAATTTTTCATACATTTCATCGCTCGCTACGATAATATTTGTACCCTTGAGAACTTCCGCCAGAGCTTCAAGTTCTGATTTTGAATAAACCGAACCTGTAGGGTTGGATGGTGAAGTTAAGACGACCATTTTGGTCCGAGGGGTAATCACAGCTTTCAATTGCTCTGCAGTCATTTTAAATCCGCTTTTTTCATCAGTTTCAACAATAACAGGAACACCTTCTGAATAGATTACAAGTTCAGGATAGGTCACCCAATAAGGGGAAGGAATGATCACTTCATCTCCGGGATCAATTGTGGCCTGAAATAAATTAAATAAAGACTGTTTGGCTCCATTGCTGACAATAATATCAGAAGGGGCATAGTCTAATCCGTTTTCTCTTTTTAGTTTACCGCTTACTGCCTTTAAGAGCTCCGGAATGCCTGCTACGGCGGTATATCGCGTAAACCCTTCATTGATCGCCTTGATCGCTTCTTCTTTGATGAGCAAAGGGGTTTCAAAATCCGGCTCTCCCGCCGAAAAACTTAAAATATCTTTGCCTTGGGCTTTAAGATCCCTTGCAAGTGAAGCAACAGCGATGGTCAATGAAGGCGATAATGATTTGATGCGTTTAGATAGCATGAAAAACCTTGTATATATAGAATGTGACTAATATTAAAATTATAACTTAAATTCGCTAATATAAAAGGATAGAGAATCTCTTTAATCCATAGAATGAATGAAATTATCATAAATTTCATCAAGGGTATGGTCTTTATCTTTGATATGTTTGGAATCCCCTGTTTGCAATGCTTCTTCCAATACTTCAATACGCTTGATAAGATATTCGAAAATCTCTTTATGGACATCCGGAATCTTATTGTGGCTGAGCGGGTTTTTGTCAAATCCGCGTTTGAGTACACGAGCGGGAATACCCACCGCCGTAGAATCAGCAGGCACATTTTTAACGACAACCGAGTTTGCGCCTACTTTGGAGTTTGCGCCGATGGTGATATTGCCAAGTACTTTTGCTCCTGCACCGATCACAACACCTTTTTCAATCGTAGGGTGCCTTTTTCCTTTTTCAAGACTTACCCCGCCCAGTGTCACTTGTTGATAGATAAGCACATCATCCTCAATAATAGTTGTTTCGCCAATGACAACTCCCACACCATGATCAATAAAAACCCTGCGCCCTATAGAAGCTGCAGGATGTATATCGATTGTGGTTAAAAACAATCCTAGCGCCGAAATCAGACGGGGTACAAACCGTAATTCTTTTTGATACAGCCAGTGGGCAATCCGATGAAACAAGAGTGCCCAAAGCCCAGGATAGTTAAAAAAAAGTTCAAAAGTAGAATGGAGGGCAGGATCATTTTTTTTGACCGTTGCAAAATCCTCCTTGATCAGACGCAATGGATTCAATGTTCTTCCTTAATCATTTTCGCTAATGGCTTGAATGGTTTTAAGATAGCTGTTTTCACTTAAATAAAGATAAAGTTTTCCCAAAAGCTCTCTCTTTTCTTCTTTGCTGATATGTTCTGATTCTTCGATTTTGTACTTGAGTGCTTTATCCACAATGTTGGTGTCGTAATCCAAGTCATCCAATACGTCCATGAGGTTTTGTGCGTCAATAAGATTGTTGACAGCATAATGCCCTTTTTCATCAAAGGTAATTACTGCTTCTGTGGGATGGGTAAAGAGATTGTGTTTCATTCCTAAAACCTCTTGGTAGGCACCCGTTAAAAAGAATGCAAGGAAATATTCTTCTTGGCTGACGTCAATATCGTGCAGGTAAAGAGGCAAATCAGGATTAAAATCGATTTCGCCGTCACTATCGCACGTAATATCCCATATGCTTGCAGGATTGGTGGGTCTGACATCCAAATGGTCTATAGGCATAATGGGAAAATGCTGTTTGAGACCCCAGAAATCAGGCAGTGACTGAAACGCTGAAAAATTTACGAGATATTTTTCCTGAATGCGGTTTTGCAATCTTTTGAGTTCGTTTGTATCTTCATTTTTAAGCAATGCAATCGATTTTTTGATGATAAGGTTGACTAAAATTTCTGTATTTGAGCGGTCTTCGAGGTCAATATATCCCAAATCAAACAGCGTAAGGAGGCTCTCCATATGATCAAGGGCATCGTGCAGATACTCTCTGGCATTGTCGCGTGTAAGCGAGCTGAAGAGATCGTAAAGCTCTTGAATAAGCGGCGGATTGTTCTCTTTGAGGCGAAGATTTTTTTCATGGTATTCTTGAGAAAAAAGTTCTAACACAGGAGTGATAAGTATAGCATGGGAAGCTGCAACATACCGTCCGGATTCAGTAAAAATATCAGGTTCATCAACTCCTCTGCTTTTGGCGATCTCTTGCATCAGATAAATTACGTCATTGGCGAATTCATCCAAAGAGTAGTTTCTGTCTCTGTTGTGCGCGTGCTGGCTGTATTCTACTGCAAGTCCGCCGCCGATATTGATCGCACATAGTGCATCCGCACCGCGTTTTTTGAGATCCGCATAAATGTTTCCTGCTTCTCTGAGTGCCTTCTTGAGGGGTGAGATGTCACTCATTTGTGAACCGATATGAAAGTGTATCATCGATAAATGTGTCAAAAGATTATGTTTTTTAAGCAGTTCATAGGCTTCCAAAAGTTCAGTGGAAGTTAATCCAAATTTAGAACTGTAGCCTCCGCTTTTTGCCCAGATTCCAATACCGGAGCTGTGCAGCCGTATCCGTACGCCTATTTTCGGAAGAATAGGATTTTCTACATCTTCATTAAATTCCGTATTGACTTGTATGATGGTTTGAAGTTCGCCGATACCTTCGATCGTCACTGTGATATTGTGCCCCATTTTTGCAGCAATAAAACAAAGCGCTATCATCTCCTTGTCTTTAAATCCGTTAACCGTAATAGGTGCTCCAATGGGAGTTTTGCTCATGGCAATGATAAGTTCCGCCTTGCTTCCTGCTTCCAATCCGTAATTGTATTTTTGGGAAACATCCATCAGCGCATGGACAAAATTGGGGAATTGATTGACTTTCAGCGGAAAAACTGCTTGAAATTTTCCTTGATATCCAAATGTTTTTTTGGCTTTTTCAAAAGCGGTAAAAAGGGTAGAAATCTGTTTTTCTATCAGATGCGGAAAACGAAGCAAAAGAGGGCCTTTGTATCCTTTGTCGCGTATATCCTGGGCGATCTCCAAAAGAGAAGGTTTGCTTGCATAATTGATATTTATCGTATTGTTTTTGATGATAAAATTATCATTACCCCAAATATTCAAGCCAAATTGTTTCATGTTTACCTGCCTTCGTTTAACTGTTAAGATGCAATTATATCCAAACTTAATATTAACTTTAATATAATCTAATCATGAATGAAAAATATCTTTTTTTAGAAGTTTATCCTGATTATATTAAGCTTATCTCAAAAGACAAGTGGATGCTTCAAAGCGTGAAGAAAATAGAAAATTTGCTGCGCCAAATACCCTGTGATAAAAAAATTATTTGGGATGTTTCGCTGATTGATGAGTTTGACAGTGCGGGAATGCTTTTATTTATAGAATATTTTTCCTATTTTGCAGCAAAAACAAAAGTTGAGATTGCGGGCTATACCTCTGTGCAAAAAGAGATGTATAGCCTCTTGAAAGCAGAGTATAAATCAAAAGAGACGATACCGGTTGCCCGAAAAAACCGGATTGAAAATATAGGCAAAAAAGCCGTGGAACGTTATAACGACTTTAAGGAGTTTGTTAATTTTTCGGGAGAGCTTTTTATGGCCATGCTTCATAACGTTCTTCATCCCAAAAGCATACGTTTCAAAGAAACAGTGTATCATATCTATCACTCCGGCTTTACAGCGCTTGTGATCGTTTCCCTAACCGCATTTTTGGTGGGGATGGTTATTGCCTATCAGGGATCTGTTCAGTTGGCCAAATTCGGCGCTGATATTTTTATCGTTGATACAGTAGGTTTGTCCATTGCAAGAGAATTGGGTCCGATGATCACTGCCATTGTGATCGCGGGGCGCAGCGGTTCATCCTATACCGCAGAGATAGGCGCCATGAAAATTACCGAAGAGATAGCTGCGATGCGAACGATGGGATTTGATCCGTACCATTTTTTGGTGCTTCCTCGCATTTATGCTTTGATGATCGCATTGCCGCTGCTTATCTTTTTTGCTGATATAATGGGAATTCTTGGAGGTATAGTTGCTTCAAAAATGCAATTGGGTATTTCTGTCGATCAATTTATCGCCCGTACTCAGGAGGTGGTTGCGGTTAAGCATTATATTTTAGGGATGATAAAAGGGCCTGTTTTTGCTTTTCTTATTGCGGCGGTAGGCAGTTTTAGGGGGCTTCAGGTTTCTGAAAACACAGAGAGTATCGGATTGCATACGACGCAGAGCGTGGTAAATTCGATTTTTCTTGTGATCGCTTTTGATGCACTTTTTTCTGTGATCTATACGGAACTTGATCTATGAGTGTAATTGAAGCAAAGGGTATTGTGACACGATTTGGCAACAGAACCATTCATGATGGCGTAAATTTACATATTAATGAAAATGAGATATATGCTATTTTAGGAGAAAGCGGTTCTGGAAAATCTGTCTTAATGAAAGAAATGATTATGCTCTTGGAGCCCACAGAAGGAGAAATGTATGTTTTGGGGGAAAATCTTCAGAGTATCAATGCAAAAAGGGCGCAAGAGCTAAGAAAAAAATGGGGGGTGCTTTTTCAGTTTGGCGCACTATTTTCTTCGCTGACGATCGCTGAAAACATTGAGATTCAACTCAAAGAGTATACCGATGTTTCAAAAAAGATGAGAGATAAGTTGATTTATTCAAAGCTGGATCTTGTCGGACTTGATGCCTATGTGGGGGGATTATATCCATCCGAATTAAGCGGAGGGATGATAAAAAGAGCAGCGCTTGCACGTGCTTTGGCGATGGAGCCAAAACTGCTTTTTTTAGATGAGCCTACTTCAGGACTGGATCCTATAGGCGCCCGTAATTTTGATCAGCTGATTGTTAATTTGCGGGATTTGCTAGGGATAACGGTGGTAATGATTACTCATGATCTAGAAAGTATATTTACAATTGTTGACAGGATGGCAGTTCTGGCTGATAAGCAGGTGGTTGCAGAAGGCAGGCTTGAAAATGTGTTACAATCACAACATCCTTTCGTAGAGGCATTTTTCAAAAATAAATACACCAAAGAAAGATTCAAGGACAAAATTAAAAATGTATAACAAAATAAACTATATGGTTGTAGGTATTTTTGTATTGGTCTTTGGAGCGGGCATGATATGGTTTGCTTTTTGGCTCGCAAAGTGGGGTTTGCAGGACGAGTATGATATCTATAAAATAGAGATTAAAGAGTCTGTCTCAGGGCTTTCAGAAGATGCGAGTGTAAAAATTCGCGGGGTAGATGTCGGAAGGGTGCAGACAATCCGCATTAATCCTCAAAATATAGAAGCGGTTGAAATCTTTTTGGAGATTAAAAAAGGCACACCCATCAAAGAGGATATGGTGGCCCATACACAGATGTTTGGAGTCACAGGACTTTTGTCGATCGAAATTGACGGAGGAACGAATACCGCAAAGACATTACAGCCGAGCAAAACATATATCCCTTTTATTCAAACAAAAACCTCCTACGTTTCAAGGGTTAGTGAAAGCCTGGGCGAGATTGCCGATAGTTTAAACGCATTTCTGATACAAACGAAAAAACTCATTTCAGATAAAAACATACAAGCCTTTGAAAATACCTTGGGCCATATAGAAAAAATAACATCTCGCGGTGAAGAGTTGGAAATCAAAGCGATTGGCTCTTTGGCGCAATTGGATGAAACACTTCAAGAGCTGAGAGTTTCCATGAAAGACGCAACGCACTCTTTTGAGGGGGCAACAAAAGATTTTGCCTCCATAAAAGATAGGGCCAATCCGCTTCTAGAAGAGCTTACCGTCACTACAAGAGGGCTTGACAGGCTGATATCCAAGGCAGAAAAAAGTCTAGACAGAGGGGACTACAATATCAAAAATATTCTTGAGCCTGCATTGGTGGACGTGCAGATACTTTCTTCACAGATCAATGATTTGGCACAGCAGTTAAAACAAAGTCCAAGTGACGTCTTGTTTAAAGCCAGAAAACAAAGAAAGGGGCCCGGAGAATGACAAGAAATAAAATTCAGCAAAGAGGAGATGTCAAATGCTAAGTTTTAAAAATACGTCATGGATGGCGATAGTTTTATTGCTCCAGGGATGCAGTATTAAAGAACCCCCTTTGAAAATTTATACTCTTAGTATAGGTGCCCCCATAAAAGCCCACGGCAGTTCACTAAAAGAAAAAACAGTTAAAGTGATCTACCCCCAAAGCATTAAAGAGAAAATAGGTCAAGAAATGAATTTTTCCTATAGTGACAGCGAACAGGGAAGTTATCAAAATGCCCGGTGGTCAAACAATATAGGACAATTACTCCAAGGTGCTTTTATTGAAACACTGCAGCAAAGCGGACTCTTTGGCGCAGTGCTCTCTTTTGCTTCAACTGTCCGCGAAGATTTCAGGCTGGAGAGTACTATTTTTGCCTTTTCGCATCGCGTAAGAGGCGATGTGTCAGAGGCAGTGGTTTCAATTCACTTTTCACTTATTGATGCTGATTCCGGAAAATTGGTTAAAAGCAGACGCTTTGGTTATGCGGTTCCTACAGTAACGACAGATGCCAAAGGGTATACGGATGCCACCAATAAAGCGCTCAATCAGCTAGGTGTGGATTTGGTGTCCTGGCTTGAGAGGTAGTGCGGAAATATATTTTTCTTTTCATAAAAGAACTTTTGAAAGAGTTCTTTAAAGTAAAAAAGCGGAGAGTTAAAACGTTTCCAAAGGAACTATTTTTTCTTCTTGGCTTTCTATATCCTTGACCCAGATGGTGCCATTCTTGAATTCATCTTCTCCTATAAGCGCAACATATCTGGCTTCAGCTTTATCTGCGCCTTTCATATGGCTCTTGAAGCCTTTTGCATTATATTCGATTGTTACTTTTGTTTCCAGTCTTTTTCGGGCGGCAAGGGTGAGGAGCGGTTCTATGGCGTCATCACTCATTGCACCAAGATAGATGCCTTCACGTGCAGTTTCCGGCATTTTTACCAGCTCCATGATGCGCTCTATGCCGATGGCAAAACCTACTGCCGGAGTGGGTTTGCCATCAAGAAACTCCACAAGTCGATCGTAGCGCCCTCCGCCTGCAATGGCTGATTGCGATCCGATTTCGCTGCTTACAAATTCGAATGCTGTTTTATTGTAATAGTCCAATCCTCTTACAAGATTGGTATCTATTGTGTAATGAATGCCTGCCTGATCCAGCAAGATAGTGAGTTTTTTAAAGTCGTTCTCGCACTCATCACAAAGGTTGTCTATCAGTTTTTGAGAATTGCTAAGAAGCAATTGGCATGTCTTGTTTTTGCAATCGAGTACACGGATTGGATTGGTGTCTATGCGTCTGTTGCAATCTTCACAAAGATCCTCTTTGATATCGGTTAAAAAAGATACAAGATTTTGTTTATAGGGAGGCATACATACCGTGCAGCCCAATGAGTTTATTTGAAGATCAAAACCGATGCCCAAAGCATCAAAGATTTGACTTATCATCACAATGATTGTAAAATCTTCATAGACCGATGCCTCTCCAAAACTCTCGCACCCAAATTGGTGAAATTCTCTCAAACGTCCTTTTTGCGGTCTTTCATAGCGAAACATTGGTCCGTGATAGTAGAATTTTTGTTTGACCGGCTGACGGTCAAGTTTGTCGCTGATGAAAGCTCGGGCTACGCCGGCGGTTCCTTCGGGGCGCATACAGACATCGTATCCGCCTTTGTCTTCAAATTGATACATCTCTTTATTGACAATATCAGAACTGTTGCCAACGGACCGTTTGAAAAGCGCAGTTTCTTCAAGAATAGGAGTCTCTATATAGCTATAGCCGTATCTTTTAGCAATATCTACCGCAGTATCAAGAATGTGTACATGGCGTCGGCTTTCTTCAAAAGTAAGGTCTTTCATGCCCCGAAGCGGATTGATCATAGTGTATTCCTTAAAAAGTTGTTTATTTGGGTATGTATGGTGTCTATGGATTGGGTTGCATCCACAAAAAGATGAGGGATGCTAAGTTTGATAAGACTTTTTTTCATCTGCTCTTGTACGTGAAGCAAATATTCCAAGCCCCTTAACTCTATACCGTCTAGACTTTTTTGTGATATTCTCTTTTTGAGTGTCTCCATATCTGTCAAAAACAATATCACTTTATCGGGCAGGTGATCTTGAAGTGCAAATTTATTAAGTGAGACAAGCAGATCAAAGTCAAAATCGCTATTGGCAAGGGCATAGCCTATACCGGAGAGAAAACCTCTGTCAGAAAGTATAAGTTTGTCTTTGTTTGGTTTGATAATCTCTTCATAATGTTCAGCACGGTCTGCCAAAAAAAGTAAAAGTTCGGCTCGCTTGGAAGAAAGTGAATCGTTAAGCAATATCTCTCTGGCTTTTTTGCCAAATGAGGTTCCGCCGGGCTCTTTTGTGATGATTACCTCAGGATGGTTTTTGGCTATCAATTCAATTTGCGTAGTTTTACCGCATGTATCTATGCCTTCAAACAAAATGTACATTATTTTTTATATCCTTGGATCATTTTGTAGACCTCCGGAGGTAAAAGATGGTCTATTTTTCCATCAAAATGCAAAATGGATCGCACGACAGAAGAGCTCACAAAAGCATGTTCGAGACTAGGCATAAGATAGATGGTCTCCAGATCTTTTTTAAGAGATGCATTGGCATATCCCATCTGCAGCTCATACTCAAAGTCGCTCACCGCTCGCAATCCTCTGATGATAATATTGGCATCCAGATTGTCAGAGAGGGTAACGAGCAGACCGTTGAAGCCGATCACTTTTACTTTAGGAAATATTTTGGTGACGGCTTTTGCCATTTCAATACGCTGTTCTAGGCTGAACATAGGATTTTTAGTTTCACTTTCTGCTACTGCAATGATAATTTCATCAAACATTTTGCATGCTCTTCTTAGGATATCCAAATGTCCATTGGTGACAGGATCAAATGTTCCCGGATAGATTGCTCGTCTAAAAGTATTCATGGTGTTCCCCATCTTTTATATAAACTGTTATCAATGCCTAGCGCATCGTACCATTTTCCAATAATGAAGCGCTCCATCTCTTCAAGGGTGCTCGAATCGGAGTAGTATCCTATCACCGGCGGAGCGATAATAACGCCCAAAGAAGCCAACTTATGCATATTTTCTAATGCAATAGCGGAAAAGGGCATTTCTCTGGGAGCAAGCAGCAGCTTTTTTTGTTCTTTAAGCGCAACTGCAGCTACTCTTGTTGCAAGATTGTCGCTGATGCCGCATGCTATTTTGGCCAGAGTATTCATGCTGCACGGAATGATGGCCGTTGCATCCACTTTAAATGAACCGCTTGAAATGGATGCTGCAATGTTGTTGTTTTGATGCAGAGTAACTTTCGTGTTTTCAAACGACTCTACAGTGAGGGCATTGTCTGAAACGACTACATGTGCCTCGATGTCCTGAGGCAAACAGTTGATAAACTTTTTACCCATATCAACACCGCTAGCACCGGTAATTGCTATTACAAGTTTCATAAAATGCCTTATTTTTTGTTGTGGGAATTATAGCAAAAGAAAGTTTGATTTAGTTTTTTGAATGAGAAATGAATATAAATAGTATCAATGGAGCGGGCGAACGGATTCGAACCGTCGACCCTAACCTTGGCAAGGTTATGCTCTACCCCTGAGCTACGCCCGCAACTAACGTAATAATAAAATAAAAGTGGAGCGGGAGACGGGACTCGAACCCGCGACCCTCAGCTTGGAAGGCTGACGCTCTAGCCAACTGAGCTACTCCCGCGCCGTTTATTTGGTAAACCAAATGTTATCTGTTGGTTGTTTTCTGATTATTAAACAATGAAATACAATCAGTCCGTGATCTGGCTATTAAAGCCGATACAGGTTAAACATAATTTTTTACTTTATTAAAAACATTTTATTGGATGGTACCCCGGGTCGGACTCGAACCGACACAAGCAAGCTTACCAGATTTTGAGTCTGGCGTGTCTACCAATTTCACCACCGAGGCAGATACATTTTGAAAATGTAAACGGAATTCTACATGTTTTTTCTTAAAATATGTTTAGAAAACAGCCTAATTTTTATTTTTATGACAATTTGATACTTTGGCTAGGGCAACTTATCTTAATTTGTTATAATACATTTATTATTTATTAATATGGGAGTACACGTGAAGATTACACTGATTATAACTGCTGTCCTTTTTATTTATGGTGCGTTTTCAACGTTATTTCATGACAGTGCATTGGTTGGAAATATAGGAAAAAAGGTCGGGGATGTCAATGTTTTTTTATTTGGGTATTTGGCCTATATCAATATTTTAATACTTTTTTATCCCCTGTATAAGCTTTTTACTGATTCTCGCAAGCTCAAAGAAATTGATTTTTATCTCGGATGGCTGCTCTTTTTTATAGGATTGATTTTTTTGCAATCTTTGATAGTTGAATCCAAAGAGGCAGGCTATATCGGAACACAGATTGTAGAGTTTTTGCAGCCATTTATCGGTAAAGCAGGATTGTGGCTTTCGTGGCTAATGATAACAGCACTCTCTTTGGTTTTTATCCTGGATGATGATTTTAGTCCCGGAGATTTAAAATTGCATCGATTTTCGTTTAAACCTATATGGCGGGGATTGCAAAACAGTTTGCAAAAAATAAAAGTATTTTTTAGAAAGCTATTTACCAATCCTTTTGCGTCGCCGCCTTTGGAAAATGACATGATGCCTCCTCTGGAACAAAAAAAAGACAAAACAGCGCAAAAGAGACTCCAGTTTTCTTCTGAGAATCAAAGAATTTCTCAGATGCCTCTTAAAAAAGAAGACCATTTCATGAAAGAGGTCAAAAAAATACCTATACATCCGATAGATGATCTTGTGGTTGACGAACGAGCAGCAAAAGAAGACTCATTACTTCATGATTTGCAACTTAAAAACACACATGTTCAAAGAGTAGAAGAACTGGAAGAAAACTCAAAACTTTTAGAACAGATAGAAAAAGGCGCAGTAGCCAAACCAAAAAACTTTAAATTGCCAAAGCTGGATTTTTTACAAAAAGCACCCAAGACAACCAAAAAAATCAATGAGGCCGAGATAGACAGAAAAATAGAAGATTTGCTTTCTAAGCTTAAGCAGTTTAATGTAGACGGAGACGTGGTGCGTACGTATAGCGGACCGCTGGTTACTACTTTTGAGTTTAAGCCTGCTCCCAATGTTAAAGTTTCCAAAATACTCAACCTTCAAGATGATCTTGCCATGGCGCTTAGTGCTGAAACGATACGCATACAGGCGCCTATTCCGGGTCGAGATGTGGTGGGTATCGAGATACCAAATGACACGATAGAAACGATTTATTTGCGTGAAATACTTGAAAGCGACCTTTTTAGAGAATCAAGCTCTCCTCTAACGGTGGCTTTGGGTAAAGATATTGTAGGGAAACCTTTTATTACGGATATTAAAAAATTGCCCCATTTGCTGATCGCCGGCACAACAGGTTCGGGTAAATCTGTAGGTATTAATGCAATGATACTTTCTTTGCTCTACAGAAACGATCCCGATCAGTTAAAGCTGATGCTTATAGATCCCAAAATGCTTGAGTTTTCTATCTATAACGATATTCCTCATCTTATTACGCCTGTGATTACAGAGGCAAAAAAAGCCATTGCGGCCCTGTCGAACATGGTGGGAGAAATGGAACGCCGTTATAAGCTGATGGCAAAGAACCGCACCAAAAATATCGATAATTACAATGAAAAAGTAAAACAGGACGGTTCTGCCGATCCGTTTCCGTTTATCGTAGTAGTGATAGACGAGTTGGCAGATTTGATGATGAACGGAGGCAAGGAGGTGGAGTATTCCATTGCCAGACTTGCCCAAATGGCAAGAGCATGCGGGATTCACTTGATCGTCGCCACGCAAAGGCCCAGTGTGGACGTAGTTACCGGGCTCATTAAAGCCAACCTGCCTTCAAGGCTGAGCTACAGGGTAGGACAGCGTATTGACTCAAAAGTCATCCTGGATACGATGGGCGCGGAAAGTTTGCTGGGGCGGGGAGACGGGCTTTTTACACCCCCGGGAGCAGTAGGTCTTGTGCGCATTCATGCACCATGGAACACTGAAGAGGAGATAGAAGAAGTTGTTGAGTTTCTTAAGGAGCAGCGTGTTCCGCAATACGATGAAAGTTTTTTAGTTACAGGAGGGGCCTCTTCTGAGGGGAAAAATGCCGATATGGAATTGGACCCGCTTTTTGAAGAAGCAAAAAATGTGATTTTGACAGACAATAAAACGTCTATCTCTTATTTGCAGCGCAAATTGCAAATAGGCTATAATAGATCAGCCAATATTATTGAGCAGCTTGAAGCGATGGGTATACTCAGCGAACCCAATGCGAAAGGCAATAGAGAGATACTATAAAAAAAGAGGGTAAAAATGGCGTATTTTACAGAAGCTAAAGTCGGAGAAAAAGTATACGGGCTTATTTTTGGAGCCGGAAAAATTGTCAACGTGTTTTCGGATAGTTTTTATTCGATTGTGGTTGAGTTTAAAAATGGTTATGAGGTGCCTTACACAGAAGAGGGGATACCGGGCTGGGGAAATTTTAAAAAACAGACACTTTTTTATAAAGAAGATGTTGATCTGAGTACTGAAGATTTTTCTCCCGTAGGCAAGATACTTTCACCCAAGAAGATTATTAAGCTGCGAGAGAAAAACAAACTGCAAGTAAGGCTGCCTTCTGGTATCTGGAAAAATGTAAAAAAAGCCGATCCTGAATATGTAGAGAAGTTACTCAAAAAAGAACAATATCATCTCTTTAGGAAAAAGTAAAAAGAGATTTTTTTATCTTTGTGTAGATATGAGCTGGTTTATGCTCATATTTTGTAACTATATGTTACATAAAAAATCAATATCTTCTTTATTGTTTCCATATCATATAAAATTTTCCCACAATCACGATACTATTGCTGTATAAAATTTAATCCCATTCAGGAGACCTTATTATGGCCTTAATCGAAGAATATAAAGCACATACAGCAGAACGTGAAAAACTTGGTGTACCTCCGTTGCCGCTTACCGCAGAACAAACTGCAGAGTTGGTAGAGCTGCTCAAAGCAGACAAATTGGAAGAAGAAACCTATCTTTTGGATCTAATTGAAAACAAAGTTCCCGCAGGTGTCGATGATGCTGCGTATGTGAAAGCTGCATTTTTAAATGCCATCATTCAAGATGATGCGGTATGTCATGCCATTGATAAAGTGCATGCGATCAAAATTTTAGGAAAAATGCTTGGCGGATTTAACGTTGGTCCGCTAGTGGAGGCCTTAAGACACCTTCATGTTGAGGTGGCACAAGCAGCTGCCGATGAATTGAAAAATACGATTTTGGTCTATAACTCCTTTAATGATGTTAAAGAGCTTATGGATCATGGAAATGCTTTTGCAAAAGAGGTGATTGAGTCTTGGGCAAATGCCGAGTGGTTTACCAATAAACCGGAACTTCCGTCAGAAATTACGCTTACGGTTTATAAAATTCCCGGAGAAACCAATACCGATGACCTCTCTCCCGCATCTGAAGCATTCACAAGAGCAGATATCCCGCTTCATGCAAACTCTATGCTGGTTTCACGTATGGAAAATCCGCTTGAAACGATGGCAAGCTTAAAAGAACAAGGCTATCCTCTTGCATACGTAGGAGATGTTGTCGGTACAGGAAGTTCTAGAAAATCAGGTATCAACTCGGTGCAGTGGCATATGGGTGAAGATATACCGGGCATCCCCAATAAAAGAACAGGCGGGGTTGTGATCGGTTCTATTATCGCTCCAATTTTCTTCAATACAGCAGAAGACAGCGGGTGTTTGCCTATTGAAGCAAACGTCGATGCGCTGGAAACGGGTGACGTGATCACGGTGAAACCTTTTAAGGGGGTGATCGAAAAAGAAGGAAAAGCAGTCAGTGAATTTAAAATCACTCCCAATACACTTCCTGATGAGATGAGGGCAGGAGGACGTATTCCGTTGATTATCGGTAAAGGATTAACAGCCAAAGCCAGAGAAGCACTTGGTCTGCCTTCTTCAGGCATTTTTATGACACCCGAGCAACCGGCGGATAACGGCAAAGGCTTTACGCTTGCGCAAAAAATGGTAGGGAAAGCATGCGGCATGGAAGGTGTAAAGCCGGGCGTTTACTGTGAGCCGATAGCAACAACGGTTGGTTCGCAAGATACCACCGGCCCTATGACCAGAGATGAGATCAAAGAGCTTGCGGCACTTAGCTTTGGCGCAGATATGACAATGCAGTCTTTTTGTCATACAGCAGCCTATCCGAAACCGGCAGACATTCAGCTTCAGCATACACTTCCTGAGTTTTGGACGAGCAGAAAAGGGGTCATACTGAGACCCGGCGATGGTGTCATTCATTCTTGGCTCAATAGATTGTGTCTGCCAGACACAGTAGGTACCGGAGGAGACAGCCATACCAGATTCCCAATCGGTATCTCGTTTCCGGCAGGATCTGGGCTTGTGGCATTCGCGGGTGTAACAGGCATGATGCCCCTTACGATGCCGGAGTCTGTCTTGGTGCGGTTCAAGGGTGAAATGCAGCCGGGTATCACGCTTCGCGATCTTGTCAATGCGATTCCTTATTATGCGATCAAGCAAGGTTTGCTTACCGTTGAAAAGAAAGGTAAGAAAAACATATTTGCAGGGCGCGTACTTGAGATCGAAGGACTTGAAACATTAAAATGCGAACAGGCATTTGAGCTTAGCGATGCAAGTGCGGAGCGTTCAGCGGCAGCATGTACAGTTAAGCTTGATAAAGAGCCGGTAATGGAATATCTTGGTTCAAATATCGCGCTTATCGAAGAGATGATTAAAGAGGGCTACCAGGATGCGGCTACGCTTCAAAGAAGGGCAGACAAAATGAGAGCATGGCTTGCCAATCCGCAGCTTCTTGAGGCAGATAAAGACGCAGAATATGCAGCGGTGATCGAAATTGATCTTAACGAAGTTGCCGAGCCGATTCTTGCCTGTCCGAATGATCCGGACGATGTTGCAACATTGAGCGAAATATTGGCCGATGAGAAAAGACCAAAAGAGATCAGCGAAGTATTTGTTGGAAGCTGCATGACTAATATCGGACTTTTTAGAGCATTGGGCGAAGTGCTTAAAGGCGAAGGGCAGGTTTCTACCAAACTATGGGTTGTTCCACCGACAAAAATGGATGAAAAAACACTCATTGAAGAGGGGTATTATGCCATTTACGGTACGGCAGGAGCACGCACGGAGATTCCGGGATGTTCGCTTTGTATGGGCAACCAGGCGCAGGCCACGAAAGGAGCAACCGTCTTTAGCACCAGCACAAGAAACTTTGATAACAGATTGGGTAAAGACACCAAGGTATATTTGGGTTCGGCAGAGATGGCAGCCGTAGCGTCACTCTTGGGTAAAATCCCCACCAAAGAGGAGTACATGAATATCGTTACTAAGAAGATCAACGATGCCAACAAAAACAGTGTGTATAAATACCTTAATTTTGATCAGGTTTCAAGTGAAGCGCTTGAAGCGATGGTGAGATAAGAAAGCTGTTTTTTCGCAGACAAAGAGATCTCTTTGTCTGCGAGTGTATAGAAAGCTTATATTTTTTGAAAAATCTCTTTAAATAGAGCGGGGATGCGTGCAGGCTTTCCTTCTGCGAGATACACTAAAGTCACTTTCATGCTAAATATTTTGACCTCCTCTTTAAAAATCTCCTGGAGAAGCATAACGCTTGAGCGGCTTATCTTAATAACGCTTGTTTTAACCTCCACCAGATCGCCCAGTTTTGAAGTAGCCAAAAAATCGGCATGGAGATTATGCACCACAAAACCGCTTCGTTCTTCCTCAAACGGACACAATCCTTTGGAAAAAAAGATCTCCGACCGCGCCCTTTCACAATATTTGATGTAATTGGTATGATAAACTATCCCGCCTGCATCGGTGTCTTCGTAATAAACTCGTATCTGCACCTTGTAACTCCTATATTTAAGGCAACTTTGACAGTCCGGTGTTGGTCAATATGTCAAAAACTGTGCCAAATTTTTCTAATTTCTGAAACCTTGTTGCTTCATCTTCTTGGATAAAATTTCAAGGGAACTTTTTTCTTCATGAAACTGCTATTCGATAGTTTTGTGTATGTTGGAAGTGTGATTGAAGCATCTCTATGCTCTAGCGTTTTTGATACTCAAATTCTATATATCCACACCCGAACATATCATCTGTGAAGCAAATGTATGTCTAAAATTATACAGAACTCTCTCTTTGGTTTTGGAATGACCCCGGAATGGCAGATGGTTTTATCTTGAAAATTTGCATTAATCAATAAACATTGTCCTTTCAAATGAGCAAGAAAAGATCACATTGTGTGCATATCATTCTTGCTTAATTACGATTTTTGGAACAATATGCAGCGTAACTTTTTTTTGGAGTCTTTTTGAGAGCTCCGCTCCAAGCGCTTGATACGCTTCTTGATCCAAATGCGAATCGGCGCTTACTTCACACTCAATGACGGCTTTGTTTTTGGTCGAAGACTGGATCGCAAGAATATTGAGTTCTATTTTTTGCCCTTTCATGGAAAGTTCTTTTATTTTATTGAGTTTTGCATAATCGCTGCTTTGAAGCATAAGCGAATAAAAGGAAAAAATCAACGGAATGCTCACAGCAGCAAGCATGATCGCAGGCATAACTAAACCTTTTTTGGCGCGCTGGACGGGAGCATACCCCAAAATTACAAACGTCAAAGAAGCGGCAAGGATCATGCCAAAAAGGTTGGTTAAAAAAAGCAAGAAAGAACCGTAGATCATCGAAAGCTCTCCCCAGCCAATCCCAATCCCCGTAACGGCAAGCGGCGGCACCAAAGCGATAGCGATCGCTACGCCGGCCAGCGATTTTGCCACTTCTTCTTTCGAGCTTGCATACGCACCGGCAATACCCGAAAAAATAGCTACAAAGAGATCAAGCAGATTTGGATTGATGCGTGAACTCATTTGTGAAGTCATGATGTCAAGAGGCATGAAAAAAGTCAATGCAAAAGAGAAGAACAGCGCACTTAGAATACCAAGTGCCAACGTAACGGTGGCACTTTGAGTGATCGTTTTGTTGCTTCGCACAATCCCCATGGACAATGAGATGATAGGCGCCATCAAAGGAGCCAATATCATAGCTCCGATAACTGTGGGAGTTGAGTCCTGAAAGATGCCGACTGTCGCGAGCAGGGTACTTAAGATCATTAAAGCAATAAATATAGAGGAGATTTTAGCACTCTCTTTGATACTTATAAGTGCTTCTTTGATATCTTCGTCACTTGCTTTTTTCAGGAAAGGAACTTTTCCCGAGATAAGCAGTTCTCTCATTTCTCCCTTGGGCAAATGGTTGATACTGACGGTTTCGCTTGGGTTTTCTTCTTCTGTTTGTGCGATGTATGATTCGAGGCTTTTCCCATAGCCGACGGTAAGATTTGAGGGAAAAATCTCCAGTTCGATCGTTTTGGCGCTCAATGCGGTATTGTCGATCGTAAAATCAAACGGTTTGCTGCTTTCGATGTTGAGTTTTGAAGTCGAGATAAATCCTATGTTTTTTGGGAGGTTTCCCCATGAAAATTTATGATAGAAAAAAATAGCTGCCAGATGATAAATATAAGACATCAAGCTTTTTGGCGCTATGATTAGGGCGTTGAGCTTTCCGTCATGAAAAGAAGTGCTGCCCATGGTTTTTAGCGTGTTGAAGATCATATAATCTTCCAGCACCAGTATCCCGCTTATTACTGTGTATATCTTTTGCTCTGTGGCGGTTTGCAGTGTAACGGCCTGATAGCGGAGGTTTTTTAGATTGTTAAAAAATTCCTTAATATTGCTGTACAAAGAGCTCTCAAAAACGTTTTTGCTTAGGTTTTGCACATTGCCGATAGAAACTTTTTGAAATACGACCTCTCCGTTGCATAGCAGCAGTTGATCATTGATGCGCAGTTTTTCGTTCAAGGCGTCTTCGGTTGCTTCGTAAATATCTTTTGAGATGCCGTAGTGAAGAAGCGTTTCTTTGCATGCATCATGGGGCAGTATGGCAATATTGAGTGTTTCTTCTTTATGGGTTTTAAGAAAATTCTTTATTGCTGCATCATCCGTATAAAGAAAATACATTGCATTAGGCTCGTGATAGATTTTTTCTGGCTCCAAAAGTTCAAGCTGTAGCTCTTTTTTGTAATGGGTTTTAAAAAATTGTTGAAATTCAAGAAGCGCTTCTTGGTTTGTGTTCTGCGTCAGCAAGATATATACATCTTTTGCGGCAATACTATTTTTTAAATATTGGTCCGTATTGGCTTGAGGGAGGCTTTTTTCGTTTTCAGATAGTTGTTTTTGCTTGAAAAGGGTTTTTTGTTCGTTTTGCTCTGTCATGCGTATTTTCCCGTGATGGTTTGTCGTTATTATGCTTTGATGGTATAGATTTTATCTTTAAAATTATAAATAAAAGCAATGACTGCTTGCATTGGCGTCACTGCTCGCTCATCATTTTCTCTCTTATCCTTTTTATTGAGTGTATCTTTTAAAAAGAAGAGATTCTTCCATCAGCATCGAAATTTTTCAAGATATGATACTGGCCAACTTAGAGCCGTATATTTTTAAGCCTCAACGAATTGCCTATGACCGAGACTGAACTAAAACTCATAGCCGCTGCCGCTATCATCGGCGAGAGAAGAAGCCCGAAGCACGGGTAAAGGACTCCCGCTGCGATAGGAATGCCGACCGAGTTGTAAAAAAAGGCAAAAAATAGGTTTTGTCTTATGTTTTTCATCGTTTGTCTGCTTAGGGTCCTTGCTCTTACTATGCCGTTTAGGTCTCCATTGAGCAACGTAATGTCAGCGCTTTGTATCGCCACATCGGTACCGGTTCCCATCGCGATACCTATATGCGACGCGGCAAGAGAAGGAGCATCGTTGATACCGTCCCCCGCCATTGCGACGATATATCCTTTTGATTGAAGCTCTTTGATGATTTGTGCTTTTTGCTGCGGCAGTACCTCCGCGTGGACTTCATCTATATTTAGCTCTTTGGCGACAGTTTGGGCGGTTGCGCGATTGTCTCCGCTTACCATGACAATCCTTATGCCTTGTCTGTGCAGCTCTTTTATGGTTCTTGGAGTTGATTCTTTAAGGGGATCTACGACAGATAAAAAACCTGCCGGTTTTAAATCTATCGCGACGAGTATGACTATCTTCCCTTTGGCACGCTCCTTATCCGTTTTGTGTGACAATTGATGTGCTTCTATATTTAAACTCTGCATAAGTTTGGCATTGCCTATGGCTACTTTCCTTCCCTCAACCTCTCCGACAATGCCCATTCCGCTGATAGATTCAAAATGATCGGCCTTTGCGGGTTTGATATTTCCGGCTTGTGCACCTTCAACAATGGCTTGAGAGAGCGGATGTTCGCTGGCTTGTTCCAAACTTGCCGCAAGATACAAAAGTTCAGTCTCGTCAAATCCCGCTTCTGCATATACATTGGTCAGTCTCGGCTTTCCTTCGGTCAAAGTTCCGGTTTTGTCCACCACCAGAGTATCTACCTTTTCCATGATCTCTAGCGCACGGGCATCTTTTATCAAGACTCCGCTAGCAGCGCCCCGGCCCGTCGCAACCATTACGGAGATAGGGGTAGCAAGCCCGAGCGCACACGGACAAGCTATGATAAGCACGGAGACGGCACTCACTACGGAGTATGCTATCCTGGGTTCAGGACCGAGCATCCACCAAAGCATGAAGGTAAGAAGCGCTATGAAAACTACCGCAGGTACAAAGTATGCCGCCACAGTATCGGCCAGTTTTTGGATGGGAGCGCGCGAGCGCTGCGCCTGGGAAACCATCTCTATGATTTGTGCAAGCAGAGTATCAGAACCTACTTTTTGCGCTCTCATCACAAAGCTTCCCGTAGTGTTGAGGGTGGCGCCTATCACCTTCTCTCCCGCAAATTTTTTAACAGCCAAAGGCTCACCTGTGACCATGGACTCATCGACGTTGCTCATGCCTTCTAGCACAATACCGTCAAGGGGAACCTTCTCTCCGGGGCGTACGCGCAAAACATCCCCCACATGTACGTTTTTTAGAGGGATATCCGCCTCGCTGCCGTCATCTTTTAAAATGCGTGCGCTCTTTGGAGCAAGACTTAAGAGCAGCTTTATGGCTTCGTTTGTCCGCAAACGGGCGCGCAGTTCAAGAACCTGACCTAAAAGCACTAAAGCCGTTATGACAGAAGCCGCTTCAAAATATACATGCACCGATCCGTCTGCACTCCTCATCTGCGGCGGGAAAAGATGAGGCATAAAAAGCGCCGTTACGCTATAGAGCCATGCCGCGGATACGCCCAGAGCTATCAGGGTAAACATATTCAAGTTCATCGTGCGAAGTGATTTGACGGCTCGGACAAAAAAAGGCCAGCCTCCCCAAAAGACCACCGGTGTGGCAAGCACAAATTCTATGATCTGAATTCCCCTCATGCTTATATCTTTATGCGGCATGGAAGGGAGCATATCGAGGCTCATGGCAAGTATGAAAACGGGCAGCGTAAGTGCAGCGCTTATCCAAAAGCGGCGGCTCATCTCCTTAAGCTCTTCGTTCTTCTCATCCGGGCTTGGCATAATAGGTTCCAATGCCATACCGCATTTGGGACATGAACCCGGATGATCTTGTGCCACTTCCGGATGCATAGGGCAGGTATATAGTATTTTTGAAGTATCGGCGGTTATAGGACAAGCTTCATCGTCCAAGCAGTAAGAAGTACCCTCTTTTTTGTCCAAATACTTATGCGGAGAATTTTTAAACTTGAGAAGACAATGCTCAGAACAGAAGCGGTAATCTTTATCTTTATATCGGTAAGAGTATTTGGAATCATCAGGGACATCCATCCCGCAAACCGGATCGGTTTTCATTTTTAGCCTCCTATATATGTTTAGGTACTTTTTTTCCTCAATATCCTTCAAATTGCTTTTTCTCTTGTGTTTTTTCAAACTATGTTTACATAGGTATACAAATGATAGATCATAGTGATTTTATCATTAAACTATAAAAAAATCAAATCATATTGGATAATTTATAAAGCAAATATTTTTCTCAATAAAGATAATGGGTATCAATATAAACATACCTTAAGAAAACACTCCCAATCGCAGAAGGCGTCAACACGCCCATGCCTACGCAGATCGGAACGGGAGAGTTTGAGTATAAAGCAGGTTTGGGGGCATCAAAAATGATCGATAAGGGATGGCGGGTTGATTCGAATCTTATATACACCTATCGGCTCAAAGCAAACAACGACTATGATTTTGCAGATGAGCTGAACTTTGTTTTCGGTACGACAAAAGCGCTTAGCGATACATTCAATGTCGGTATAGATTATACCTTTACGTACAACAGCGACACGGATATGGGTACGGACACCAATGAACCGCTAAGGGCAATGCTGCCTTTTAAAGCATTCAGCGGAACAAGCGGATACCTCACGCCGCAGATAGAGTTTGTACCGTTTGGCAAACCAAAAGTGCATATCGGCGCAGGGGTGTCGTTTTTGGTCCATTACGATGTCAATGAGTATCAGCCGATGGAGAAAACAAGATTTTTACTCGATACAGGATATCTGTTTTAAAACTTCTGCTCGCAATGCGGTGATTGGATGCACTGTTTTGTTTGTATTTTTACTAATATCAAAAAATATAAAAAGCTTTTCTTTGTCTTCAAAGAAATTTTAAATCACATTCAAAAAATATTTTTCTTTAGTAAGGAACATAGTGATTGAATGGCATCCCTTTTTGTTATAATGGTCTTAAAAGAACAAAAGGAGCAGTTTATGGAAAAGCCGATGATAGCTGATGTTCAGCCCATTAAAACTTCACTCAAAGAGGGAGAAGAGTATTATTTTTGCACTTGCGGACGCGCAAAAACACAGCCGTTTTGCGACGGAAGCCATAAGGGGACTTCATTTAAGCCCATGAAATTCACAGCCAAAGCGACAACACAAAAGTGGATGTGTGCCTGCAAGCATACCGGCAATCCGCCTTATTGCGACGGTTCCCACCAGAGATTTACGCAGACAGACATCGGAACGGTCCCGGAGAAATAGGGATATTGACTTTTCTTTTGATACGTGCTAATATAAACAAACTTTAGTCATTTATTATAAAGTTTAGTGAGTAAAAGGAGTTAAGATGACTCAAACCAAACCAATGCAATATTATAAAAAAGAAGAAGGAAAAGAGAGAATCATTTGTTTGCTGTGCAGGCATTACTGCAAACTCAAAGAGGGGCAGACCGGTATTTGCGGTGTCAACAAAAATGTCGGTGGCGAGCTTAAAACATTGGTGTACGGCCACCCCGTTGCTATCAATCTTGACCCCATAGAGAAAAAACCGATCTACCATATGCTGCCAGGATCCAAAGCACTTTCTTTTGGGACGGTAGGGTGCAACTTCAGGTGCCCGTTCTGTCAAAACTGGGATATCTCCCAAGAGACAAATATCAATGAATCTATTGAAGTCAGCCCTCAAAAAATGGTTGATCTGGCTTTGGAAAATGGTGCTTCATCGATCGCCTATACTTACAATGAACCTACGATCTTTTACCCTTATGCCAAAGATATCGGCATGATTGCCAAAGAAAAAGGATTGAAAAATATCTTTGTAAGCAACGGTTTTGAATCCCCTGAAGTGATCCAAGATATGGCAAGCTGGCTGGATGCAGCCAATATTGATCTTAAAAGCTGGGATGATGCGTACTACAAGAAGGTGCTCAAAGGAGGGCTTGAAGCGGTTAAAGATACCCTCAGGCTCATGGTAAAAGAAGGCATATGGGTGGAGGTAACCACGCTTTTGATCGAAGGCGAAAATGACAGAGATCAGGATCTTAAAGAGATGGCAGAGTTCATTGCCAATGATTTAGGGAAGCATGTGCCATGGCATCTTAGCGCTTTTCATCCTGACTATAAAATGATGGATCATGAGCGCACCAAACTCGAAACTCTTCAGCGCGCCAAAGAGATCGGCAAAAAAGCAGGGCTATATTATATCTATATGGGCAATGTTCCCGTGCACGGCGATACCCATTGTCCCCAGTGCGGTGAATTGCTTGTAGACCGTACCGGATATTCGGTTGTTATAAACAATCTGCAAGACGGTCATTGTCCAAAATGCACAAGAGTGATAGAGGGGGTATGGAAATGAGCACAAGAAAAACATCGGTTTGCGGGCAGTTTTATCCTTCAAGCCCTCAAGAGATCAAAGAGATGTTTGAACATTACAATAAGATACTCGATGAGCATTTGAGCAATAAGGCGCTTTTTGATAAAAAACCAAGAGCCATTATCGTGCCGCATGCAGGGTATGTCTATTCGGCCTTTACGGCCAATATTGCCTTTAGAATACTGAAAAACAGCCATGCAAAACGGATCGTCGTGATTGGCCCAAGCCACAGAGTGTATTTAAAAGGAACAAGTATATCTGAGTACGATCGGTATGAAACGCCGTTTGGGTACTTGCAGATAGATGTCTTACTCGTTGATACGCTTAAAAAAAGATTTGGATTTTCTTACATACCTGAAGCGCATCATGAACATAGTACGGAAGTACAAATGCCTTTTGTAGCAACGTATGACAAGGAAGCTGTGGTGGTGGAGTTGGTATATGGCGATGAATCTCCTTTGAGATTGGCAAAAGTCATTGAGTATCTTTTGCAGGATACCGATACAGCGGTGGTTATCAGCACTGATCTTAGCCATTATTATGATATCAATAAAGCCAAGCGCCTTGACGGTATCTGCCTGGAAGCTGTACAAAATCTTGATGCGGATATGCTGCATCAAGGATGTGAAGCGTGCGGTAAAATAGGAATCGAAGCTATGCTGATCACGGCTAAAAATATCGGACTTAAACCGATCTTGCTGGATTATCGTACCAGTGCCGATGCAAGCGGGGATGATTCCGCAGTCGTGGGGTACATGAGTGCGGCTTTTGTGGAGCAAGAGCAATGAAAAATCTTCAACAACTTGTCAATTCAATGATCTCTTCGGGTGTTTTGAAAAATCCTCGGATCATTGATGCGTTTGAAACGATAGACAGAAAATATTTCATTCCTGAAGAATTTGAAGAGTATACCTATGTTGATGCGCCGCTTCCCATAGGCAAAAACCAGACAATATCCCAGCCGACGACGGTTGCATTTATGCTGGAACTGTTAAGTCCCCAAGACGGCAACAGGATACTCGATATCGGATCAGGATCTGGGTGGACGGTGGCTTTGCTGTGCTATTTGACCGGGCATAAAGGAAGTGTAGTGGGACTGGAGAGAATCGATGAGCTTGCAGAAATGGGTCAAAATAATATTTCGAAATTTAAATTTGACAGCCCTTGCACCATAGAAAAATCCGGCGAAACGCTCGGAAAACCCGGAGATAAATTTGACAGAATCCTTGTTTCTGCCAGCGCAGAGGAGCTTCCCGAAGAGTTGCTTGATCAGCTGGAAATCGGCGGCATTTTGGTCATCCCGATACAAAATTCGATTTTTCTATATCAAAAAATATCAGAACACGAGATCAAACAGCAAGAGTATCCCGGCTTTGCGTTTGTGCCGTTGATTTATCGTTCCAAATAAATGCGCTAGCTTATTTATGCGTATAAGTATTATTTAATTTTGTATAAGATACAATTTATGGTATTTTAAAAGAAGTTTTAAAATTATATTTTTTATGCCAAACTTGTTGCGAAGCAAGGACGGAAAGCCACGGGTCTTATTGAGATAGCCGGGTTGCAAACACTTTCACGTTATGTACCGCTTTATTCTTCGCTTCGGTTTTCGTTATTTGCCTAATTTCACTGTTGTTTTATTTTGTCAAATATGAGAAGCGCAGGTGTTAAAGTTGCTAATTGCATGTAAATTTTTTCGCATTTCAAAAATAATTTTACTTCTTTTGAAAAACAATCCATAAAACCAAAAAAGGAAAAATATGAAAAAATTTTACAAAGCGATGAGTATTGCAGCGGCCGTACTTGCGGCTGGGTTATTGAGCGGATGCGGAGGCGGAAGCAGTACTACTACAACCACAGAGCCGTCAGGTACGGTAGCATTGAGTCTGACGGATGCTCCGGCAGACAATGAAGCCATAAGCGGTGTATATATCACTTTTGATAGTCTGCACTATCAATATGCTGACAGCAATGACAGCTGGCAGGAAGTTAATCTAACCGAATCAAGAACCATCAATCTTCTTGCTTTGCAAGACGGCAATACTACGCTGCTGAATCAAGTTGATCTGCCGGCGGGAGAGATTTCGCATGTGAGATTTATGATCGATACCCAAAAGTGCTATATCGTAGTTGATGAGCAAAATCAAACACTCGAAGTTCCAAGCGGCGATCAAACAGGTTATAAAGCAATCGGCGAATTTACGATACCTGCAGGCGGAACAGTCAATGTGACGGCAGATTTCGATCTTAGAAAATCTTTGACTGTTACGGGAAATGGCCGATATATACTTAAGCCGACGATTAAAATCGTCGATAACAGCGAAGTAGGGGAAATTAACGGCAGCATAACTGTAGATACGAACGGCTCGACGGCGGTCATTTATGCGTATGCAGACGGAACATGGGATGAGAACGAGACAAACTCAACAAACAATTTCAGCCATGCGGTTTCGAGCACGAAAGTATCAAACGGCACGTATGTCCTTCCTTGGTTAACTGTTGGAACCTACGATCTTGTAGTTTTGGCATATGATGTCAATGGTGATTTTGAAGCAGTGATGGGATTTGTAAATAATGTGACAGTGTCGCCAAACCAAACAACCACTCAAGATATCATTGATCCTTTGGATGATTATCAACTATGACAGTGAAAGTTCCGCTTTTGAGCGGAACTTTTCCTCTCCGTTCTTTCTTCTTTTTTGTATCAATGGCTATTTGACAGCTTCAGCAATGAGATGGATCGCCATACCATAAGTTGCAGCATTGTTGTAACGGGTGAGTACGCGAAAATTTCTTCCTCCCAACCAAAGATCATCATGCGAAGCATTGGAAGTGAGGAGCAGATAGGCACTTGATTCGCGGAAGGTTTCTCGGGGATGAATGCCATAGTTTTTAAGTGTTTGGACGGGATAGGTTTTTCTGTGAGTGGCTTGAAGCTTTCCTCGATAGCGTTTCCCTTTAAAATCGGTTCCCACAGCAGCGGGAAGACCGTTTTTCCAGCCGTTTTGATGCATAAATCTTGCAATGATACCGATACAATCTTTCAAATCCCACGGGTCTTTTTTGCCGTCTTTGCTGTAATCCATCCCAAAGGTTCTATAGACTGAAGGAACCTGTTGCACGCATCCCATCGCTCCGGCAAAAGAGCCTTGCAATCGGGTGATATCATACCCTTGTTCTCTGGCCATTAAAAAAAGGTGCTCAAACTCATTTTTAAAAAACGTTTTCATGCGGTTTGGATGAAACGCAAGGGTGGCAAGCGCATCCAGGGTGCGGTAATCTCCGGTATATTCTCCAAATTTGCTTTCTACGCCTATAAATCCTACGATATACTCTGCGGGCACCTCATACTCTTTGCTTGCCCTGGCAAGGATTTTGGCATATTTCTTTTTAAATTTTTTTGCTTTTTGAAGCGTAAGCGGATCAAGCACATGGGCTTTGTAGCGTTCCCATGAACCATTGGTCGATCCGACTTTGTAGCGGCCCGTATATCTATTGAGCGTATCGCGATCGAGTTTTGCATCTTTTAGTACCGATTCTACATAAGAACGTTTAAAGCGGTGTTTTTTTGTCATCATATCCACAAAGCTTCGGACCTCTTTTTTTGCCAGAAAATCATAGGGAACAGGCGGCCTGTCATCATTGGCAATCAAGAAGAGCGGAGCCAAAAAGATGAGTAAAAATTGTTTAAAAAACTTCAAGCATTTTCCTTATATATTATTTAGTATCAATAGGCTGTCTCGGTAGATCGGCTCGTCGATAAAACCATATTTGTCATCCATAAAACCGTTGATGCCCTTGGCGGCGTTGGCTTCAAAAACTTCTTTGATGTGCCTGGCCCGTTTTATTGCGTTAAGGTCTATCCTGAAGACCTCATTGGCTATCCGGACTTGTTTGGGACCCATGCATGCTTTGCTTTCAAAGCCCATCATCTTTTCATGTTCGCACCATGCCCTGAACGTTTGGGTATCGTGATAGTCTTGGAACATGAACGAAACAGGATGAATGCCAGCTGTTTTGGCATCAACAAGAAACTTGCTTAGGATGTAGTCGATAGCAGGGTTTTCCAGGGCAATCAGGGATTGAGGCAATCCCAGGGAAGCCAGCAGATCAAGGATACCCAAATTGGCTGTTGTAAGACGTTTGTCTATACGAAGAGTACTAAGGTTTTGAAGTGCTTCTTTGGTCTCAAGAGAGATGTGCAGCTCTTTGCCGGGCTCAAGAAGAGTAAGCGCCTGAGCGATCTGTGTATGATTTTTAATTTTGGCTACGCGCACTGCATCAAAACCAAAGTCATTTAAAAAGGTGATCTCTTCTTCTCCTCCTTCACCCAAGGGATTGGTTCGTACGATGATAAAACTGTTTGAATGCTCCATATGTGAGAGAAAAAGCCCAATAGTATAAAGCGCCTCTTTTTTGCGGCTTGGAGCGATGGCATCTTCAAGGTTGAGCGTGATCATATCTGCATCCATTTCGTCGATGCGGTTGAGATGCTTGAGATTGAGGGGATTTAGCATCATATTTGAGCGTCTGAGGGGTTGCTTAAAAGGTGATTTATAAGCAGTGCCAAAGTGTACCGGCAGCATATCCGTCTTAATGCCGTTTAAAAAATCCAATGAATCAAAAATCATATTCGTACTTTTTGCTTATTGTACACTATGGGAAGTAATTTATGACTAAAATGGCTATAATGTGCTATGCTGAAATATTTAAACGGATACGATAGCCAAATCCTTGCAAAGGTGCAGATGCTCATAGAGCAGAAGCGTTTGGGAGAGCATCTCCTCTCTCGTTATCACCAAAATGATATTCATAAATATACAACCGATAAAGCACTGTATGATTATATCCAAGAACTCAAAACCAGCCATCTAAAAAGTTCTCCTCCGATAGCTAAAGTACTGTATGATGCCAAGATACACGATCTCAAATCGGCCCTGGGAACGCATACATTTATTACAAGGGTGCAAGGCGGCAAACTTAAAGCCAAAAATGAAATACGCATCTCGCATCTCTTTAAAAAGGTGCCGGAAGCGTTTTTACGCATGATCGTTGCGCATGAATTGGCGCATCTTAAAGAAAAAGAACACAACAAAGCATTCTATAAACTTTGCACCCACATAGAGCCCGCATATCATCAGCTTGAATTTGATGTAAGGCTTTATTTGATTCATTTGGAGCATTTTGGAAAGCTTTACGAGTCTTAGAAGGAGTTGGCGATATTTGATAGGATAAAAGTATACTGTATGGCTTATTTACAAATAAGCCATATCTGCTTTTGCCGCCGGGGATAATCCCGGCCGGCTTTGAGTCAGTGTCAAATATTTTTGACTTTTTCGTTTATTTTAAATATACGAATCAATAGACATCATGGGCCGTGTTGTGGACGTTGAATTTGCCTGTCGGGGTTTGCAAGCCGATGATTTTGTCAATTTCAGTAAGCGATTGGCCGTCAAGGATGATGATCGCACCATCCGTTGCCCAATCAGATATCCATACTTCACTGCCGTCTTTGTTGAACTCAAAGTGTACGGCTCGACCGTTTTGCGCCACATCAAAACATCTGTCAATAGCGGCATTTTCTTTAGAGTAGGCGCAGATCTGTCTATGGGATGTGCCGTTTGCGCTTAATGTCATATCCATGAGTACCCATGGAGAATTTGGGTGGGTCTTTACAAATAATGATCCTGCCGAAGGAAGTGTGATTTCGCGTACAACAGACCAAGCATATTGCGGGTGGTTGACCGGATCTGCACCGTAAACGGTCATTTTTCCTTCACCGATATGCGTTGAGGCATTGACCCATCCGTACACAGGATCTAACCAGTTGGCACCGCGTCCGGGATGCGGAGTGTTTCCTGTTGAAATGATCGCTTCAAGGCTTCGGTCGGCGACATCTATGATGGCCATTTTGTTATTGGCGTTTGCGGCAACCATAAAGTAGCGTTTGGTGCTATCCCAGCCTCCGTCATGCAAAAATTTTTCAGCGGCAATGCTTGACACTGTCGGAAAGTTTGGCTGCGAATAATCTACGATATTTACATAGCCTGCTTCTTTGAGCGATACCACCCAGATAGGCTCAGTATGCGATGCGATGATGGCAGCAACACGGTTTTCTTTAAGTGTTTCGCCGTGAATGTCGGTCATCGGCAGATCGGCACGTGTCAGCGGTTCAAGCGTCAATCCGTCAAACGTCACATACTGCGGCGGCCAATAACAGCCTTCAATAAGATATTTGTCTTCATATCCGGGAGACTTGCTTCCATCAACACTTCGTGCGTCATGGCAGCCTTTTGCTGTCGCTACAACCGTCGGTGTTTCGGTCCAAAGATCGATGAGGGTAACCAGTCCGTCGCGTCCGATAGCATAAAAATAGCGCCCTGTTGAGGAGGAGCGTAAAATATGAACGGCAAAGCCGACATCCACACGCGATACAAGTTCATGGGTGCTGCCATCAAAAATGGAGATCTTTCCGGCATCTCGCTCCACAACACCAAAGAAATTTTCCCAGTCACGCGAATGGGCAGGCTGTGTGGGGCGCTCGCTTACCGGGACGATGAGATTCCAGCTTGCACGGATATCTTCCATAGGTAACGGAGGTGCATCAGGCGGCGGTAGCTGAAGATATGATGCCAAGTTTGTGATTTGTGTTTCAGTCAAGATCCCGCTGTGGCCAAAGTTTGGCATGCCTCTTGGGGTACCGTAGCGCAATAGGGCAGCAAGTCCGTCTGTACCGATCCACTCAGAACGTGTTTCATCAATCAGCGGTCCGGTTGCACCTGTACGGTAAAGTCCATGGCAGCCTGCGCAACGATCAAAGTAGATATTTTTTGTTGCTTCAAATTGAGTATCGGTCAATTCTGCCGGAGATGTATGTTTTAAAGGGCCAAGACTGTCTTGCGCATTAAGAAAAGCGATAATATTCTCAATCTCTTGGTTGGAAAGATCAAAATCCGGCATGACGTATCCCCATTTTTCCAAGAGCTGTTTGCCGTAATTTGTGTTGGTTGTAGACCACTCGGGATCGGAGATAAAGTTTCTTAACCATCCGTCTTGGTTGTGGCGATTGGCAAGATCAGGTCCAAGATGGTCGCCGTGGCCGAAAGTATGGCAGCCGCTGCATTTATACCTAAAGAGCTGTTCTCCTGCTGCAGGATCTCCGCTTCCTCCGGGAGATCCTCTCCATTGTGCCGCCTGAAGCGGCATGCTAACGGTTGCAAGCACTGCAAACAAAGCTGTTGCAGCCGCATACTTGGTTATTGTTTTTATCGATAGTTTCATTTTTTTCCTTTTTTTGTATTGAGTTGATGATAATGTTATTGGGTATTAACCTGTTGAAAATTGATTTTTGTCTCCTCCTTTTTTGGATTTTATGCAGGATATTTTGATAAAAATATTCGTTACGGATGTTGTGCTTGCAATGATTTTTTTGGATTTTATATAAATCTTATATATCAATTGTTAAATTTATGTTAAATTAAATTGTATATTGTTTTTTATTGAAAGATTTGCTTGGATGTGCTGCCTGAGGTATCTTTACGGATATGCCCGAAAATTTTTAGTGTATAATTCGCCAAAATTATCCGAAGGCCTTATCGATGAATAAATTTTTTATCATGTTGTTATTTTTTACTGCAGTACTGTCTGCCAGATATGAATCCTATCCTCTCGAAGCATGTCAGGCATTTGACAATATGAAACATACCAAAAACACCGATAATCTTTATTTGGATCCAAATCGCCGCTATACGATACTTGAGCGTCACCATAAAAACCAAACATTGGTGCTGATACAAGGAGAAAATCCCGCACAGCGCTGGGTAGACTATAGGTGTTTTCCGGATGAAGCTCCAAAGAATGTTTCTTCCCAAAATAGCCGAAGCGATGCCAAAGAAGTATTAAATACTAAAAAATATAAATATACCGGCCCCGCTGAAATCTCCAAAGATAATATTTTGGCGCTTAGCTGGCATCATGCGTTTTGCCAAACGCATCGGTACAAAAAAGAGTGCAAAAGAAACCTAGATACATTGTTTCGGTTTAAGCAAAAAGAACATTATTTTGTACTGCACGGACTTTGGCCGCAGCCCAAAAGCAAAATGTATTGCGGCGTGCCTTCGCATTGGGTCAAACTTGACAGAGATAAACGGTGGGACCGTCTTCCTGATCCCGAGTTAAGCGATGAGGTTGAAAAGGCGCTGCAAGAAGCGATGCCCGGATATGTATCGCATTTGCATAAACACGAATGGATCAAACACGGCACGTGCTACGGGACAGATGCGGATACCTACTTTGAAACGGCTGTCAAACTGCTTGATCAGCTTAACCGATCCGAGATAAAAAGGTTTTTTGTGCAAAATGCAGGAAAAGTCGTGTCTATCAAGGAGGTAAGGGCACAGTTTGACCGAGCTTTTGGCTTGGGTACAGGCCATCATATGCAAATGGAATGCAAAGGAGGGCTTATTACCGAGTTGTGGCTTCATATCGGGGGGCAAAGCGATGATTTGGCGATCGGGCTCAAAAAAGGCAAGCGCGCACCAAGCAGATGTTCCCAAGGCCGCATCGACAGGGCAGGGTTTTAGAGCGCGTTTTACAATATAAGTATCATATTTTAAAATATGATACGAAGCTCAGCAGCACAATTTTATCAACGCGCTAATGCATTACACTCCGGGCGGAATTTTTGAGCGCATCATTTCTTTTCTATCCAGCTTGCGCCCGTCTACGATGAAGGTACCGTCACCGATGGCGTGAAAAGTTCGTTTCTCTTTGCGTGCGCTGTTGAAGTAAGCGGCGACGCCTTCGAGGACGACGATATCGTGCTTTTTGATGATATCTATCACTTTGCACTCGATATTTGCCAGACATTCTTTGATGAGGGGCGCTTGGACATATTTTCCTTTCACCGGGGTCAGTGCGAACTTTTCAAATTTGTCTGTCTCTTTGCCCGAACAGGTCCCGATCCCAATGACTTTATCAAGCATGTCAACCGCGGGGATCGCGATAACGCACTCTTTCTTTTTCTCAAGAGCGGCGAATGAATGGTTCCATGGGCCTGTGGTGATGGCGAAAATCGGTGTAAAGTCCATCACCATAGTCCACGAAATGGTCATGATGTTCTGCTTTTCCCCGTCGTTGGTGGTAACAAGCACAACCGGGCCCGGTTCCATCAGCGTGAACGCTTTACTGATCTGCATTTCTTCCATGATAACCCTCCGGCTTTAGTTGTCGATGAGAGGAATTTTGTTTGCATCCTCTATGAGGCACTCTCCTCATTTTCATCAAGTGGTATAAAAGTAGTATATAAAAAATGTTCGGCTATTTCAACCGCTATGAGAATTTTATGGTTGAGATGTGCTGCTTTCTCTCTATGAAACTCCAGCTTGGAGACAAGGGAACGTTTAAAATGAGCAATCAAAAAGCCGCTCGCGGGTTTTTGATTGGTCTCCTTTGAATTGTTATGTTCACTAGTCATTATTGTTTTAGTAATTTTTTTGATGACATTAATACGAATATATTATTAATGAGCAATTCTGATGCCTTCTTATAAACTGGCTGGTAATTTGTTTCAACTTCAAATGTATGGGCAGGTGCATGTCCTAACAAGGGTTCATAAAGCCTAAAAGTAAGGCCGTGTGCAACAGGATTGCGTATGTCAGTATAAAATGTGTCATAGTCTAATTTTTCCTTATCTGTTAAAACAGCAGTTTCAAGAAGCTTTGTGGTTATTTTTCTGAAGGAGAGTTTCTCTTTATTAATAATCTCGTCTTCTCTATTCATTAGATTTTGAAGTTGTTCTTCAATATTTTCTTTGCTTGGAATGAAGCCATCAGGATTAGCCGTTTGCCGAACTAGACGAGTTGTAAAAATCATCTCATAAAGAGTCGCACATAGACTGGCGCACGTACTAAACTTTCTATCCATGTAAAACATTAGTGCGTCGCGAAACATATCATTTTCAATTGCTCTGTGAAATTTCACATGTCCAAGTAAAAACTCTGAATATATCTCATTTATAGGCTTCATTACTGTGCTTTCCTTTGAACATAACGTTTGAATTGAGCCAATAAATTAGCCGCAGGGTAATTTATTGGCTCCACTGATTTGTTAGCACCACTACCCAAGTTTTTTGTTTATAGCTTTGCTCAAAGTATTAAGTGGATCTAATTCTTCTTCAACCTTGGTCCCAAACAATGACTCAAAACCTTTAAACCTAAACCAACCTTTTACTTTGACACAAGTTATGTACCCATCATTTACAGGGCATGCCAAAACTAACCGCATTTTTGTTAACTCCCTTAAAACTGCTACGTTAAGAGAATCGAAATCATGGATTTGACCACAAGCACACTCAAAAGGATGACCGTCATAAGCAGATGTATCCATTTGGCTAGGTCTACCTCCTAAAGTTTCTGCAAAAAAATCAGTTGGCTCTAATATTCTCATTTGTTTTCTCATCGATTTAGTATTAACCAGCTCAAGCAGTAAGATTGAGTGGTAATTATGAATAAAACCTCTTTTGCTCTTTTGCCAGTACTGCAATTACTGGAACCCATTGAGTTAAATACATTGTTTGAGCCAGCAAATCGTGCGCTTCATTTTTTGGATATAAATACTGAGCATACTGACTACACAGTGTAAACAAATATTCTCCCGGAGTTTTTGAAGACATATCAATTGAAGCTAATTTGTTCTCAAAATAAGATATGCTCTCGATAAACTCATTCCATCTAGATTGTTTATCCATCCCCTCGTATCTCACTAAAATGAGCATCAGTATTTGTTGATGGTAATCTTCTTCTTGCTCATTAAATTGTAGATCATCACTGAATTTTGCAAAAATATTGGCCAAAACGATGTAGATATTATCATTTTGGTGATAGTCAAATGAAGTTTCAAAACCTTTTGAACAATCATCAACATTTGTAGCGACGAAGTTGGCATATTCTTCAATGGAGTGCATGTCTGCAAGTATTTTTTTTGTAACACTTACCAAGTCATCTTTCTTTTTTTGCCCAAAAAGATTTTTTATGAAGCCGAGCATCTTTGTCCTTTTTTTGCTAACTATTTATTCAACAAACATTATATAACAAACAGCTTGACATTTGACAGATAAACGGATGCTGAAAATGTTCATTTAAGTGGTTAAAATATGACAAATTGCAATATTTTTACTGTTTTCTATCTAAAATCTTTTTCTCGTTCCCATCGTCCCCGATGGGAATGCAGACTAGAATTTTGCATCACCAGAACCTCTCGATCTCTATGAGTCCATCGATTCCCTCATAATTTCTGGCACTGGAGTATCTCCAATGTTTTGCCTCATCCACATAGCCTCTTTTAACAGGGTTCTGATGGATATAGTTTATCTTGTTTATCATCATAGCATCTGTTTGTATAAGTTTGGGTTGGGTGCCTTCCTGCCATATCTGATAGCTTGCTGTAGTCTTATGTGCTTTCTTATAAAAAGCAAACTGTTCGAGTAATGTTGTAGCATTTTCTTTTTGAAGCAGCTTTAGTATCTCTTTGGCGGTAAATGATTTAAAATGCTTCATACTTCTTGCGATATCATCACTGCCGGCTATCAAGTGCATATGGTTTTCAAGAATGACATAAGCGTAAAGTTTGAGATTCTCTTCTGTTTGCAGATATCTTAGGCTGTCAAGAATGATATCTACGCTTTCCGGTCTTGTAAATACAGGAAGCCAGTTGAGTATCGTACAGGTAAAGAAATGAGGATGTGTTGTTTCATAAATTTTGTAGCGACTTCTTCCCATTTGTTTATTGTATCTTATTTTTGTTTATGGTGTTATGTGCGACTGACCTTGGGGTATGCATTCCCATCGGGGACGATGGGAACGAGGGAACGGTTGAGTATAGCTAATAAGTTATACCGCTAGGGAACTTATTAGCTACTATGTTTTGTTAGCAAGCTTACTTAGTATTGGATTCGTAAGTGTTTCTGAATGCCAATGTGCTCGTAAACATTTAAATGCAAAATCAACTAATTCTTTGCATTCATCTTTTGTGATTTGTTCAGATGGAAGCAAAAATTCTTTATTTTTAGCATCTACATATGTAGCTAAGTTCTTTTTTTCAAAAAAACTGCCAACTGAAATGTTAGCTTTTTTTAACCATTCCACATCACTATTGTTTTGTAGGTCAGTTTCCAAACCAAACATATAGTAATGAAAGTTTTGAGATGTAATTTTTTTTGTATGATTATAGAAGCGTTTTTTTAATTTCTTCCAATCAATAGTTTCACCTAACTCAATTTTTGCAATAGCCCCAACTATAATTGGAATTTTCCCTAATTCTTCAAAACAAAAATAAGCAAGGAGATAAGCTCTGCTGAACATTTCATGGTCAAGTAACAGCTTGGCTTCTTTTTGCAAATTCTCTGCGTTGTCAAATATTGCTATACGAAGTGAATGTAATTCTTTAATTGTTAAATTTTCCATAAATGTCCAGCTAACTATTTATTAGAGGAACACAATATCCTCTATCCCCTTTATTGAAGTGTTAGTAGTATATAAAAAATATCCGGCTATTTTAATAAATATTACAATTTATCATATTTTTTTATTTTTCCTCGTACCCAAGCCGGAACTTAGGTACGAGGGAAATATACTGTCGTTAGAGAACAGCGCTAACGGTATACCGCCATTTATGCTTATTGATCTGCACCGTAAAACCGTGACCTTCAAGCACTTCTTTCAGTACGCTCGGCTCATAAAAATTGGCAGGTTCCCCGAAGAGTTTTTCCATCCGGCAGATGCTTTTGCCCAAAAACGTGCCTTTGTCAAAATCGTAGATAAAAAGCCTTCCGCCGTTTTTGAGTACCCGCACGACCTCTTTGAATGCGGCGTCGGGGTTGTTGAAATGGTGCAGCGACTCCCCCATGAAAACCGCATCAAAACTCTCTTTTTCAAACGGCAGGGCTTCCGCGATCCCTACGTGTACCTCCAGATAGGGCGGCGCGTATTTGAGCATCCCCTCGGCCGGGTCTAGAGCTGTATACTTCAGCGTGTCGTTGCACCTGTAGGCGAACTCGCTCATCACTCCCGTGCCCGCCCCGATATCCAAAACGCTCTCTTTGTCGGTAAAACCCCGCAAAAATACACACAGGTCGTCCAATATGGGTTTGGAGTATACCAGCGAGCCCAAATGTTTAAATATAAACCCCAGATTGTTAAAAGACATCATAACTCCTTCCCTCATCCCCAAGCTCCGGCTTGAGGATGCGTGCGCACATATCGGTTTTGACCAAAACTTTTCAGCATTCAGCAATCCTTTTTCCTCTTTATGACCTCCGACTCGGGCGACGAGAGGAAATTTTTACTTTTCTTCTGTCGGGAGCAAAAGATGCTTTGATGTGTTAATATGGTAGCATTATTGATGTAGTATAATAAAAGTATTTATCTATTTTGCTAAATATAAAATCAGAAAAGGACTTTTGATGAAAAACCTCATGATCTTAAATCACCAACCCTATGACGGCACCGATGTAACATGGAATGCTTTGCGTCTGGCCAAAACCCTACATGAAAGAGGGGAGATTGTTAAAATATTTTTAATGAATGATGCTGTTGATTTGGTGCGTGATGTGACAAAAAAACCTGAGTCGTATGAGTATGATTTGGTTGAGATGCTTAAGAGTCTTTACAATAGCGGTGTTGATCTTAGCGTTTGCGGAACATGTATTACTCGCTGCGGCATTAATAAAAATAAGCCGTATTTCAATGATGAAATAAAGGGAACTATGAGTAAACTCGCTGAGTGGGTAATGGAGTGCGATAAGGTATTGACATTCTAAATTTCTCTTGCTGCAAGGTTCCTGTTTGGGGACGAGAGAATGTGTGGAGTCCCATGGTCCTGCCATAAAAGAATTTCTGTATAATACGCAAAACAGAGTTCAAAAGGAGGGCATGATGGATAAAACGGATATACTCGAAGCCCTCAAACACTCCAATGTCTTTCTCACCGGCGGGGCCGGGGTAGGGAAAAGCTATATTACCAATGAAGTCATCAGCGACTACCGTAAGCGCGGCAAGCAGGTTGTTGCGCTTGGTTCTACCGGTGTGAGTGCAGTAAATATCGGGGGTTTTACGGTACACAGTTTTTTTGATTTTGGTATTGCCGGTAATTTTGAAGAGCTTTTGGTCCATGATAAGCGGGCCAAAAAGCGCCTTGCTGATCTTAAAAAAGTGCTTCAGGCCACGGATCTTGTCATTATCGATGAAATTTCGATGGTGAGTGCGGATTTGTTAGATATGGTCGCCTATAGACTTAACCATTTTGGTTATTTGGGGAAATTGCTTTTTGTGGGGGATTTTTTCCAGCTTCCTCCTGTGCAGAAATCAGCTTCCAATCATCTTTTTGGTGACAGGCTTTATGCTTTTGAGAGCAATGCGTGGGAAGCTTTTGCGTTAAAGGTCATTGAACTTACCCAAATGAAGCGTACCCATGATGCAGAGTTTACCCATATTTTAAATAAGGTACGATGCGGCATATGTGATGATGAGGTCATTCTCTACATGCAAAGACTTTGGAACACCCAAATTTCAGATAAAGATTCTACCTATCTTTTTGGACGCAACCTTGAAGCCGAACGGACCAATAGAGCCAAGATTAATGAACTTGATACAGAAGAGACGATCCTTTTTGCCAATTTGGAGATGTTTCAAAAAGTACATGAAAAGAAGCTCTCAGGATGGAAAAATTTGCTTCCTGTTTCTGAGTATCTCACTCTTAAAGAAGGCGTTCCTGTACTTTTTACGGTAAACAAATGGGGAAAATTCGTCAACGGGGAGCGCGGTATTTTGCGAAAGATAGCAGACGAATATCTCATTGTCGAAAAAGAAGAAGGCTGTGTTCGGGTAGAACGTCATGACTTTGACCTGTTGGATATAGCAGTCAGGGAGGACGGTGGAGTTGAAGCGGTCTCTTTGGCCACACTTTCACAGTTTCCTTTAAAACTGGCCTATGCGGTAACGATACACAAAAGTCAAGGCATGAGCATCAATAATCTGGTTTGCAATGTAGACAATATCTTTGCGCCCAGTCAGTTTTATGTAGCAATCTCACGCGCAATAGATCCTAAAAAACTGCGTATTGATTTTAATAAAGGCGACTTGACGCATTATCTTAAGCGGGTGATTCATGTCGATAAAAGAGTGGCGGAATACTACGATAAAATTTCTAAAAACTAGAGAAAATATCATTTTACAGATTTAAAAGTATTTTTTAATTTTATCAATCAATTTTTCTTTTGTTGTGATCTCTTCTTCTGTGTGATCTGTAAAGTAGTGTTCGGGGAGTTTATTTTCTTTTGATCCGTCCACATTGATAACATTGAGCTCCGGGTGGATCAGCTCTCGAAGCTGCCTTTGAACGACCATCTTGGTTGTCATCAGACTCATGCTGCATCCGTGGCATGTGCCGGTGAGTTCTATGTAGACCGTGCCGTCACTTACCCCCAGTAACTTTATGGCCCCTCCGTGAGAATTCACATACATATTTACTTTTGGCAGATTGATCTTTACCGCGTGATATATCTCTTCGTCTGAAAATGGTATCATAGTGATTATCCTTTGTTATAAATATATTAATTTTTTATAATATAAATTGTTTTTCCTTAAAAAGGATTAAATTACTCCTATTTAATCTTTTTGAGCCTTAAACTTAAAAAAAATCCGATCAGCAGCAGCGTGATGGTCAGGAGATATATCACGGTATAACTCTCTACAAATTTAAGAATGACCCCTCCCAGAATAGGAAAGAAAAGCCCAATTGAAGTGATATTGGTCTGAATAGCGGTGTAAACCGGCCGTTTTTCTTCGGGAGCAATCTCTATAACCAAATTCATACCGCTGTTGTTGAATCCATCCAAAGCTACGCCGAACAATAAAAAGATGAGAGCATAACCATAAGCGTCTTTTGCAAAAAGAGCAATAACAAAAGCGATAATGATAAATAAAAAACTAAGTGAAAGCATTTTTTCGTAGTTGTCAATGCGTGTCCACAATAAACTGCTTCCTATGATGCTTCCAAGCATTTGTACCGTGATGAAGCCGCCTAGCATCCATCCGGTCAAGGTAAAGGAGTTGTTGGCATTTAAAATGACAAAAGGCATGGCTAAAAGATAACTGAAACTCAAAAAAATGACGATGATTTGCTGCTGAAGTCTTGCATCACTCTTTAAGAGAAGTTTGGAATTTTTCATAAAAATCTTAAAACTTTTTTCTTTTACGGAAACATTTTGTTTTATCGGCTCTTCTATGGTCGAAAACACAACAAAGCCTATTGCCATAAGCAGGCTGCTTACGATAAAAAGATAAGCGTAATTAAGCGGCGCATCAAAATGGTGAAGCACATATCCGGCAACACCTCCGCTTATGATGGAGGCTACAGAGCCTGCAATCTGCCTGTGCGCCATGCTTTTACCGCGATATGTTTTTGAAAAAAGCTTCGCTTGAAGTTCTTTAAAATAGATGGCGCCAAATCCTGCCGTAAACGAAAAGAAAAAGAGTCCAACCCCGATAAAAAACAGCGTCAAAGGTTTGTTAGTTTCCCCAAAGAGAAAAATGCTTACCCCTATCATCAGCCATGAAAGGAATCTAAAGAAAAATACTTTGCTTAGATAAGGCAAAACACGCTGATAGGCTTGCGCATGAAAGGCTGCATAAAGCTGTATCACTATAGCCCCGCCACGAAGCAGGGAAGCAAAAATCCCTACGATGATAACGCTGTCGCTGAAATGATGCACCATCAGCGGTAAAATCGTAGAGGGTTCGGCTATCGTGATGGCAAGCGAAAGAAAAAATGCATGAATCACATTTTTATAATTATTTTTAGGGTCATCAAGTTTGAACATTATCTGCCGTTTTTATAGAATTGTCATATCAGTGTGCCGAACACGTGCCGTTGCTGTTTATTTTTTCCAATTTTCCTTGAATAAAAAGCATCACGCTCTCTTGAACGTTTTGAGAAATATTGTCAAAGTAAAGGTCAAGCCCGGCCTGCGCAAAGCCCTGAGCAGGCGATCCGCCTATGCCGCTGACGATTAAGGCATCGGGATGGAGGCTCATGATATTGGCCACTGCGTTGCCGCATTCGCCTCCGCTATGGCCAGGGTTTTGAACGACCTCCACCTCTTTAATCTTTTGATCCTCCAATGTAATGATCGTATAGAATTTTGCTTTGCCAAAATGGGCACCTCGTTTGCTAAGGTATCCCATGTTTTCGTCTGTGGGAAAAATCAGTTTCATTTTGTCTCCTTGTGTGAATGTTTATTTTCATGATGTTTTATGATATCGGCCATTTGTGCTTCGTCAAGCAGGGTTAAAGAATTTTCTTCAAAATTTTTCAATACTTCCTCGAGGGTAATGCGCTCAAACCCCGAATGATAAATCTTTATGCCTTCTTGTGTTTTTAGTAACTTATAAGGCATCATTCCCATTTGCTGTATGATAAGCGTATCGGCACCTTCGTCTGTAAGCCATTGTACAACGGCTTGTCCGCCCTCTGCACTGTTTTGTTTTATGGATATTTCTCCGTCTTGGATAAATGCAAACCATTTTGCTTTCCCAAAAAGCGGTGCAACGGCAGGATTTTCTTTGTTTGTTTTGACCGGTATGGCAATTTTCATCGTTTGTCCTTCTTTTTGTTTGGGGAATTCATTTCTTTGTGAAATGATAATGGCTTTACCATTGAGGAGGGCATCTGCTACTTTTTTGTGTGCACCTACCAATATCCTTGAAAATGTAGTTCTTGAAATCCCCATGCGTTCTGCGCATTCTTGCTGATATAAATTTTCATAATCACTTAGTCGTATCGCTTCCATTTCGTCATGTTCAAGTATGGTTTTTTCAATGCATTTGGTTTCTATCCCGCAAGGTTTAAAGCATACTTTGTTATGATTTTTTTCGATATTCCGTATAATTTTTTTCCGGCCCAGTAACATTTGGGAAACTCCTCGTCTTTAATTCGCCTTTGACAAAAACTATTATAACGGACATATGTTCAAAAGTCAAGTTTTTTGTTTTTACAATAGCTGTATTTAACACGATTGCAATGCGGCAGGCGAGTGTTATCGGGTAACAATAGACACATAACCTGCCTGTCTGATATGAAGGTATCTGCTGTGAATGGCTACAATATCGCCATCAAGTTCAAGCAGGTTGTACTCATATTCAAGGTCTATCCGCATCTCTTTTTTTACTTCGCCATAAAAACTTCCCAGTTTTTTGATGAATTTAAAAGGTGTAAAAATAAAAAAACGTTTAGAACTTAGCAGCATAAACGGTGTCATTATGAGATGAACAGGCAAAAGAAAAATAACAGCAAGCAGATATTTCAAAAGACCTTTTTCCAGAATGCCAAAACGCAGTGTCTCAGAAAGAAAGATGTGCTGAAGATCACCCATATTTCCGGCGGAAAAAAGAAAAAGTTCATCGTTGAGTGTAAAGATTTGATGCTTCTCAATTTTAGGCTTTTTGCCATCTGCAAGCAGCTCCAGGACTGTCTGGATTTTTGGTGTACGGTGCAGTTTGGCAACAACATTGAAAGAGCCTATGGGATTAAGGATAAAGACGGGCAAATGATTTAAAGAGTGAAGCTTTTTGAGTACTCTTCGGATCGTTCCGTCGCCTCCGTTGATAATGATATAAGCATATTGCTCTATGGTGCGGCAATTTGCAAGAGAGGATTCTTGTATGGATGTGATTTCAAGAGCAGGGTGATAAAGTTTTCCTCCCACCGAAAGAATTTTCATAAGTTAACCTTTTGTGATGTTTTGCGAAAATTAGGGCTTGTTTTATTCTCCGCAAACAGCCGAAATTCTTTGATATTGGCTATAATTATAGCCATGATACTTGAAAATGAAGATGCGTTGGATCACTATATTATTTGTCGCAAATGCCATACATTGCATGAAGAGATACCTATACGTGACGGCACAAAAGCATGTTGCAGCGAATGCGGAGGAGTATTGTACAAATACGACAGCAGGCTCACAGAACATGGCTTGGCGTTAAGTGTCAGCGGACTTATTATGTTTGTTTTGGCCAACATTTTTCCTTTAGTTAAGATAGAAATACTCGGACATGAGCAATTTATTACAATTTCAAAAACTATTTTAAGCCTTTTTGAGAGCGGTTTTTATCTTGTGGGCCTCATTTGTGCTTTTCTTATTTTTGTCTTTCCTTTGATGATATTTTTGATTTACAGTACTCTTTTTGTTTTGCTTAAACTAGAAAGAGGAGAAAAAACGATCAAGGAGCTGCTTGTTTTGCTGTCCCGTATTTTGCCATGGAGCATGAGCGATATATTTTTTGTCAGTATTTTGGTGGCATTGGTTAAGCTTATCGGGTACGCGCAGATACATATAGGGGTTTCTTTTTGGGCGCTGATAGGTTTTGTGGTGCTGGATCTGTATATCACAAAAAACTTGCACATTTACGAGATATGGATGTTGCGAAAACGTACTTTTTCCAAAGAGAGAAGCAATGATAGAGATTGATGAAAAGAAGCTTATCAGATGTCCGGTTTGTGAAGCGGTCAATATTGACAGAGGAACAAACAGTTCTTGCCGCCGCTGCGGATGCACGATCTATAGGCACCAAAAATTTACGACACAAAAAAGCTGGGCATATCTTATAACGGCTATTGTCGCATACATTCCCGCCAATCTTTATCCGATGCTTATTACCAAACAATTCGGATCAGGAGAGAGCAGCACGATTTTGGGCGGCATTGTAATGCTGTGGGAACACGGTTCGTATCCCATCGCTATGGTGATCTTTGTTGCTTCTATTGTTATTCCTGTTTTAAAATTTCTTATTTTAATTTATCTGCTTGTTAGTGTAAAATACCCTTTGGGAAAAGATAAAAAGATCAATAAGCATAAAATGTATTTTTTAACAGAAGCAGTAGGTCCGTGGTCCATGATCGATGTATTTGTTGTTGCTATACTTGCAGCACTTATACACCTTGCCAATATTCAGATCATCGCCGGAACCGCTGCAACCGCATTTGCGCTCTCTGTGTTTTTTACACTTTTGGCTGCCCATGCATTTGATGAACGATTGATTGAAGGAAGAAGTTAAGTGCATAGAATGATAGTGCCGGAATTTGGAGTCAAAAGAATAAAGGAAAAAAGATAGATGCCAAAACAGATACCCGTAATAGAAGAGTCAACAAAATTTAATTTTATCACCTCCATATGGATTGTTCCATTTGTTGCATTGCTTATAGCCGGCTGGCTGGCATTTCAATATTTTGCTCAACTGGGTCCGGAGATTAGGATTATTTTTCCTAAAAATGAAGGTTTGCAAGCCGGACAAAGTCAAATAAAATACAGAGATGTGCCAATAGGCACCGTAAAGAAGATCGAATTGCAAGAAGATGGGGACGGAGTAGTTGTTGTTGCAAGAATGGATAAAAATATTAAAAAATATCTTGATGGCGATACAAAATTTTGGATTGTAAAGCCAGAAGTGGGTTTAGGAGGAGTAAGCGGACTAGACACTTTGATTTCCGGGACTTATATCAAAATGCATAGAGGCAAAGAGGCAACAACAAAAAGGAGATTCAAAGATAAATTTGAAGGACTTAGCCGTGCCTACAAACAAACAGGTGAAGGAGAATTTTTTCAACTCAATGCCCCCTTTTCGTATAATATAACCAAGGGTACTCCGGTTTATTTTAAAAATATTGAAGTGGGCCAAGTGGAGCATGTGACTATTGCGCTTGATGGCAATTCAATTGATTTTGTTGTTTTTATTGAAAATCAATACGCCGCTTATGTGCATGAAGATTCAAAATTCTGGGTGATGAGTGCTTTTGATGTAGATTTTTCCAATGGAAGACTGGACGTCAATATCGCTCCGGTAACCCACTTGATTCATGGAGGCATTGCTTTTTCTTCCATGGGAAAAAATACAGAAGACAAAGTAAGGGATAAGTTTATTTTTCCTCTTTATAAAAATTACAGTATGGCCCAAAACAAGACGGGAAAGGGCGGTAAATCACGCAATATGTTTAAAATTTTTGTTGAAAAATCCATTGCCAAGCTGAAAGCAAATGCTTCGGTTCGTTATGACGGTTTTGATGTGGGGGAGGTCAAAGAGGTAAAGACATCTTACGACGCCCAAACGCACAAGATGACCGGAAGTGTTTTGCTGCAGATTGATACTTCGTTTTTTGAAGACGAAAAAGATCAAAATCTTTCAGGAAAGAACAATTTTTATAAGGCAGTAGAAGAGGGTTTGCGTGCAAAAATTACATCGTCAGATCCGTTGACGGGAATGCTTTATGTGGATTTGATTTTTGAAAAAAATGCGACCAATCAAAAAATAATACAAAAAGAGCATTATGCGGTATTGCCTACGGTAGAGCCTGATGATTCAGACATCATAGGTTCGGTGCAAAATGTATTGGCAAAACTTAATGCTTTGCCGTTAGAAAAATTGCTTACATCAGTTAACAATGTTGTTGATGATAATGCTGAGCCTTTACATCAAGTGATGGTTGATCTTCAAAAAACGGTAAGCAATCTCAATGCGATGACAGACCAAAAATCGTTCAAAGCAATGCCTGATGAACTCACACAAACAATGCAAGAACTCACCAGAACCCTTAAGGCTACCAGACAGCTGGTGAAGGGATACGATAAGGATTCACTGCTAACGCAGCAGATCGCACAGACGTTGAAAGTGGTAGCGGAAACATCTAAAGAGATGCAAGAGTTTATAAGAATGCTAAACAGAAAGCCTACCTCAATGATATTTGGAGACAAATAATGAAAGAAATAGTTATAAAAAGATCAGTATGGTTTGCGGTGATACTAATGATGATGCATGGATGTGTGACAACGGGCAGTTATTATGTTCTCTCAACGGTACCCTCACCTGCAGCAACGTATATGCAAAACAAAAAAACAATAGGTATTGAAAAGATAAGTGTTCCCAAATATCTTTTTAAAAGAGAGATAGCGATAGCCAAATCAAACAGTGAAGTGGTTTTTTTGAACGACGGCACATGGGCAGAGGATATGAATGAAGGTTTGACACATCGGCTTATCGGTTTCATCCAAAAAAAGTTTCACCAGCCTCAAGTTTACGCCTATCCATGGGGGGTAGATACGCAGCCAAACATTAAAGTACGGGTACAAATTACACGCTATATCGCGCAAGGGAATTTTGTATACCTTGATGCCAATTGGCACATTGAAGATTTGCAAACACACAAAAGTGATGCGCAATTGTTTAGTGTTAGCGTCCCGACAAAACATGATACTAAAAATATAGTAGATGCGATGGATAAAGCATTTGGAAAACTTGAAGAGGATATTGCAAAGGGTATTCATCGCTTTTAATTTTTTAATATCCGATAAATAAAAAACTATATTTATCGACCCCGCTGCGGGATCTCTGTCGTGGGTAAAGAATAAATTTTATAGTTATGTTACAATAACGTCCGTATGGAATTTAAATGAAGGAATTAAATGTCGCTTTTAAATCTATTCAAAATTATTTGTTTATCTTTTTTTGTATTGACTGTTGCGGCACCGGGTGCAAATAAGGATTTTAAAATATATGAGATAGAGTCCGGACAGGTGCTTTATGAGTTGAGCGGGGGCGGACAGCTTACCCGGGAGACAAATCTTACTGTTTCTGGAAAAGCTCGTTTGCGTTTTAAAGAGTGGGGGGCTGTTGCGCTGGTTGAGGAGAGAGGCGCTGTAACGGCGGCTGGAGCGATCAGAGAGAAGCAGGCTTTTCGCAGTTTGGTCAAGCAGGAAAAAGATACAACACTTCACGCCTATTATAAAACTGAAAAAGTTTTGGAACGAAAAAGCAGCAGTAAATACAGTGTCCACGGAGAGGCCCAAATTCGAAATTTGAAAAAAACCGGAACAATGGAAATAGCCGGTTTGTCATGTGATGTATGGGAGGGGCCGGGAATAAAAAAGTGTCTTTACGAAGGAGTGCCCCTTTTGCTTGAAATCCGACTTCACGGTATTGCATATACCAAAAAAGCTTCCGATGTAAATTTTGATATTAATGTTTCAGATGACAAATGTACGGTGCCGGATTTTTCCATAGAAGAATTTGGTCTTATCAGAGGGATTGGTATGACAAAAAACAAACGCAAACCTAAAGAGGTTATTGAGATATTTAAAGATATATTAAAGGGTAATTTTGTGGTCAGCGGGATGGATGTAAACGATACAAATCAAAGCAGTGATAAGACAAAAATAGAATTTCTCAATCGTGTGGGGCAAAGTATGCATGAAAATCAAAAAGAACGTTTGCCTCAATTACTTCTTAGTTTAGAAAAAAGCAGAGAATGCATACAGCGTGTCGAGAGCCTCAGGGAGGCTAACGAATGTATCAGGGAACTTAGAGCTATTAAAAAAGAAATGGGAGAAAAAATGCCTTTTATCTATTTTTGGAATGATAAGGAAGAAAATGCCCACCTTGAGAGAATGGATAAAGAGATTTCAAACTTAAAATCGAGGATGTCATGCATTAGTCGCGCACAAAATATCACAGAACTTTCTGCATGTATGAAATAGTCTTGTGAAATTTTATCGTATTTATATAGAACTTACTAATGTGTGTGGTTTGCATTGCAGTTTTTGTCCTACGAAAAATTTGCCTTCAAAACACATGGATCTCATTTTCTTTGAATCCATCATAGAGCAGGCAAAAGCTTACACAAAAGAGATAGCCTGTCACGTGGTGGGTGATCCGTTGACACTCTCAAATCTTTATGACTATCTGGAAATTATCCATAAGCATGGCCTCAAAGCGATACTTACGACCAGCGGATATTTTCTTAAAAAGCATACATACAATACACTTTTCCATCCGTGCGTAAAGCAGATCAATCTATCGCTTAACAGTTTCAATAAAAATGATACAGCCCTGACATTTGATCAGTATATTGCTCCCATCTTGGATCTATGCGAGGCAAAGCTCAAAAGAACAGAGGAGCTGTTTATCAATCTTCGAATATGGAATCTCGATGAGGCGATGAGTGAGCGCAATTTTAATCAAATGCTTTTTGGGGCTTTTTCTGAACATTTCAATTTTACACTTGATTTGGATGCTGTCTGTCGGGAGCGCCCCAAATCAATTCGTTTGGCCCCCAAGATACGTTTGCATTTTGATACCTATTTTGAGTGGCCCTCTTTGAAGAATCAAAACTATGGAGACGGAACCTGCCAGGGCCTGCAGTCTCATATCGCTATCCTGGCCGGCGGAAAAGTGGTGCCATGCTGTCTTGACTGTGACGGAGTTATGGAGCTGGGAGATCTGCATAAACAGAGTTTGAAAGAGATAGTCAATTCCTCTCGGGCTTTGGAGATAGCTGCAGGCTTCAAGGAGAATAGGGCAACAGAAGAATTGTGTCAAAAATGCAGTTACAAAAAAAGGTTTGAATCTAAAGTATCATTTTTATAAAAACCTTTGCTCCGAAAAAGAGATCGCTTCTGCCACTCTGCCTTCTTCAAAAATTTTTCTTGTCAAGAAGAAGGTCTTTGGAGGTATTAATGGGGAACGATTCTGGTAAATTTCGTTCCTTCGAGTGTAAGATTGTACATGAGTCCTTTTTGGTTAAACACGAATGCAACGATAGGCTTTTCAAAACTAATAGAACTTACATCTTTGCCTGCTCCCCAATCTGCAACAGCAATGGATCCATCAACTCCGGCTTCCCATCCGTTGCTTTTGATAAAATTGTTTAGTGCGCCCTGCGTTACAAAGACGATGATGTAAGAAGTTTTTTGTACTCCAAGCTGAAAACCGACAGAACCTGAAGCTATATTATAATAGTATTTTGATCTGCCATTTACGCGCAACACTCCCTCTCCATATTCGGCACCCACGACAAATCCGCCTTTGTAGACGCCTGGGAAAACAAGATAGCCTTTAGATTGAGCCAAAAACCTTTCGCCGCCTTTTACCTTCTGCGTAAATTGTCTGATTGCTTCATTGGCTTTAGCATCTATCACAGAAGCCGGCTCAGCCATCCCAAAACCGCTCAATAGAACCAATACCGCCATTAGTAACATCGGTTTGAATTGATTAAATCTCATACTCTCGCCTTTTTATTAATTTTTTTTATTATAGCAAAGAAAGATGAATGAACTGTGTATAAGCTAAAGGGATGAGGCTAAAAAATTTTTCTGTCATCCCGAACTTGATTCGGGGGTCAAGATAATGAAATTTTCGTCATTGCAGACTTGACCCTTATCTAGTCTATGATTTAATCAGGACTTTAACTCCAAAAAAGAAAAGTTAAATTTTGCTTTGGACAAATGCATCCATATCGTCAACAATGACTTCAAGTGTTCTTTCGCCGTCAATAACTTTGAGTAAATTTTTCTCTGTGTAGAAAGCTTGAATTTGTGCCAAGGGATCTGTATAGATTTTCATTCTATCATAAAAAACTTCTACGCTGTCATCGCTTCTTACAACCTCAGCTTCAGCAGCACGTCCGAGGATTCTTTCTTTGGCAATCTCTTCGCTTACCCTTACTTCTATAACAGAACTAAGTTCTATTTCATGGTTTCCGGCAAGAATTTCATCCAGTGCCGTCATCTGCTCCACGCTTCTAGGATATCCATCAATAAGTACCACATCAACGGGTGCATTGTTGATCGCTGAGATGATGGTGTCGATAATGATATTGAGCGGCACCAAAGCACCTTTGGAAATAAAGCCTTCAATAGTCTTGCCGAGTTCGCTTCCGCTGGCTACTTCTTCCCTGAGCATGTCACCGGTTGAATAGTGTACGATTTTATCTGTATGTTTTTTGGCAATGATGCTGGCGTCTGTTGTCTTGCCCGAACCGGGAGCTCCGATGATGAGAAATAGTTTTTTCATAATATAATCCTTTCTGGTAAAATTGTATCTTTTGTGATTTTGAAACGGAGCCAAAATCTATAGTTTTATATGGCTGCTGTTTGTCTCATTCTTAGCCCTAACTCTTTGAGCTGTTCATTATCGACAGTGCTTGGTGCTTGGGTAAGAAGGCATTGCGCTCTTTGCGTTTTAGGGAATGCAATGACATCTCGGATGCTGTCCGTACCTGCCATGAGCATAATGAGTCTATCAAGTCCCAGTGCAAACCCGCCGTGCGGAGGCGCACCATACTTAAGCGCATCAAGTAAAAAACCAAATTTTTCTTGCGCTTCTTCTTCGCCGATACCTAGAAGTTTGAAGATCTCTGACTGCATTGCTTCTTTGTGGATACGAATAGATCCTCCGCCAAGCTCTGTTCCATTGAGAACAATGTCATACGCAATGGATTCTATCTCTTCGATATCTTCATAATCTAGTGATTTTGGTTGGGTGAACGGATGATGAAGCGCTTTGACTCTGCCGTCTTCAACTTCAAACATGGGGAAGTCAACGACCCACAAGAATTCAAATGTACCTTTGGGGATGATTTCCATCGTTTCTGCAAGATAGATGCGGAAACGGCCCATATAATCAAGCACTAGTTTTTTCTCGCCTGCGCCGAAGAATACAGCATCTCCCACCTCAAGTTCGCATCGGTCTATAATGGCCTGAAGATCCGTATCGGTGAAAAATTTGGCAAGAGGCCCTTTAAGTCCGTCTTCTTTCATCTGGAAATAGCCAAGACCCTGTGCGCCAAATTTGCGTACATAGTCCTCAAAGCCTTTCATTTGGCGTTTTGAAAAGATAGTATCCCCGTTTGGCACCTTGAGCGCTTTGATGCGGTTTTTCTTAGGTGCTTTGGCAATAGCTGAAAAGATTTCATTGTCGCATCTTTCAAAGATATCAATCACATCAACCATGGCCATATCATAACGCATATCCGGTTTGTCTGAACCGTATTTTTCCATTGCATCATGGTGAGTCATACGTTTGAAGGTGCGGGGAATTTCAAATCCGCATTTTGTAAAAACATTGTAGATCAGTTTTTCGGCGATTTGAATCACATCTTCTTGATTGCAGAAGCTCATTTCAACATCTATTTGCGTAAATTCCGGTTGTCTGTCTGCACGAAGATCTTCATCGCGAAAACATTTGGCTATCTGAAAATATCTGTCAAAACCGCTCACCATTAAAAGCTGTTTAAAAAGCTGCGGAGATTGCGGAAGAGCATAAAATTCACCATGATGTACGCGGCTTGGTACGAGATAATCCCTTGCTCCTTCCGGAGTTGATTTGGTGAGAATAGGGGTTTCTACTTCTAGAAAACCTAGTTCGTCAAGCGCATTTCTTGCTGCAATCGTTGCTTTGGATCTCAGTTTGAAAATAGTATAAGACCGTTGGCTTCGCAGTTCAAGATATCGGTGCTTAAGGCGAATCTCTTCATTTACTTTTTCATCCCCGATTTCAAAAGGCATCGGTTTTGAGCGGTTTTCAATGACTAGCTTGTCGACGACCATTTCTATTTTGCCCGTTTTAAGATTTGGATTTTCCAATCCTTCTCCCCTGGGTCTTATCGTGCCTGTAGCGATAAGCACAAACTGGTCTCTGACATCTTCAGCAATTTTGTGGGCCGCAGCATTGTCTGCAGGGTCACAGACAAGCTGCAGTACTTCGTCTTTGTCGCGAAGGTCGATAAATATAACCCCGCCATGGTCTCTGCGGCTGGAAACCCAACCGGCCACGGTAACTACTTCACCATTATGTTGTTCATTGATCTGGGCACAATAATGTGTTCTCACGGAAAATCCTCTAACTTAAGTTTGTTGCGATTATATCGAATAGTTGTTTAGATACAAATTCGGATTCCTCTTGGATGCGAATATACAATAAAAGAACAGAAAAACAAATTTTAAAGTACATTTATGTTACCCTGCTAACAACAATTAAATAAAGTGCATGGAGCAGGATATCTTGAAACCATTAGAGCAGATACAGACTGCAGGGTTTGTGCTTAAGCCAAATACACCGCAGATTAAACCCCTCTACGAGCAGATCAAAAAACAATTTGAAGCAAGAGGAATTGAAGTGTTGATTGCAGAGCGGTCAGCAAAGATGATAGGTATAAAAGGCCTCCCTTTTGAAACGATTTGTGAGAAAGCAGATTTTTTAGTCTCTTTGGGCGGAGATGGAACATTGCTATCTTTAGTTCGCCGAAGTTATGGGCACCACAAGCCGGTTATGGGGATCAATGCAGGCCATTTGGGTTTTTTGGCCGATATCACAATCGATGAAGTAGATGATTTTTTAATTAAAATGCAGCAAGGCAACTATCGTATTGATGAGCGCATGATGATAGAAGGCTACATTAAAACATCCAAAGGAACGAAAAGTTTTTATGCTTTCAACGATGTCGTCATTACGCGCCCTACGATTTCAAAGATGGTAAAAATAGATGCTTCCATTGATGGAGATTGGTTTAACACGTACCGCGGAGACGGACTTATTATCTCCACGCCCACCGGTTCCACCGCATACAATCTTGCAGCGGGCGGACCGGTGATGTATCCCTTAACCAAAGCATTTATCATGACTCCTATTTGTGCGCATTCTTTGCGGCAAAGACCGCTGGTCGTGCCGGCAGATTTTACGATAGAGCTTGCTTCGACCGAAGACAGGGTAGTTGCTATGATAGATGGGCAGGATGCTTATGAAATGCAGCCGGGCGATGTATTGGTTGTCGAAGGCGCAAAGATAGGAGCCAAACTTTTGCACAGAAAAGAGAGGAGTTATTTTGGCGTGCTTCGTGAAAAACTTTTATGGGGGGATAAAAGTTGATCAAGAGATTGTACCTGCGTGAACTTGTCGGTTTTGATGAAGTAGAACTAGAGTTCGATCAAGGCTTGGTGGTTTTGACCGGACCCAGCGGAGCAGGAAAATCCGTTTTGATATCTTCAATACTTTCAAGTTTTGGATACAGCGCTTTAGGGACTGCATCGTTGTGCGAAGTGACACTTCAAAAACCGACGGAACTTCAAAGTGAACTGTATGCGCTTGAAGAGGAAGTAACGCTCAAAACACTTAAAAAGGATAAAGTGCGGTCTTATCTTGATGGTCAAAATATCTCCAAAAAAACATTGGCCGAACTTTTTGCGCCTTATGTGCAGTATCTAAGCGTACGGGACAAGGGCGGTTTTGAATCCGCCGCACTTTTGGGATTGATAGACAGCAGTTTGGACGATAAAAATCCTGTTTTTAAAAAATTACTCAAAGAGTACAAAAAACGTTATGTTTTTTATAAAATTCAAGCAGAGCAGCTTAAAAAAATCAAAGAGAATGAAACAAAACTTGCTGAACGTATCGAATTTGCTGCGTATGAAATAGAAAAAATAGAACGGATCAATCCCCGCATAGACGAGGAAGAAGAACTGATGCAAATCAAACAGCAGCTTTCCAAAATTGACAAGATCAAAGATGCTTTGCAAAATGCAAATGAGCTTTTTGCTTATGAGGCAAGCGTGGAAGAAGCATATCGTTTGCTCAATAAAGATATTTCTTTTTTTTCCGAAGCAATGAATCAGCTAAGGAGTGATTTTGAAGAAGCCCAGGCTTTAACCGATGAGCTTGAAGAGATTGATATAGAGAAGGTTTTAGATAGACTGGGAGATCTGAACGGGCTTAAAAATCGTTATGGTTCCATTCAGGAAGCCCTAAATTACAAGAATCAAAAAAAAGAAGAACTTGCAGGATATAAAAATAGCGAACAAAACAAAAGTGCGCTGGAGTCTTTTTTGGCGAGAGAGTTTTCTGAGTTGCATATGATTGCACAGCAAATTTCGGTGTTGCGCCAAAAAGAGGCCAAAAGTCTTCAAAATGCTTTAGATGTATATTTGCAGGCATTAAAACTGCCTTGCGTTGAATTTATTTTTGACAATACTTTGCTGTGTGAAAACGGTGTTGATCATGCAGACATAATGCTTGGCGGTTCAAAAACAGCTACATTGAGCGGGGGGGAGTTCAATCGTATGCGTTTGGCATTGATGGCGGTTTGTATTGATGAAACCAGACAAGCACAGGGGGTGTTGATTCTTGATGAAATAGATGCAAATGTCAGCGGAGACGAATCGATTGCTATTGCTCAGATGATCGCAAAACTTTCTAAAGCTTATCAGGTATTTGCTATCTCTCATCAGCCGCATCTTTCTGCACAGGCGAGGCAGCATATTTTGGTGACAAAAGAGGGTGCAAAAAGCCGGATAAAAGAACTTGATGAGGAGGAAAGAGTGCAAGAGATTGCCCGTATTATAGGAGGCGAAAATCCCACTCCCCAAGCTCTTGCTTTTGCAAAAAAATTGAGAAATGTCTAGTCGTATTGTTCTTTCAGCATTTTTAAATAGTATTTCAAGTGTGCAAAATAGGTTTGCGCAGCAGAAAAATCTCGCCCGCCTTTAAGATAGGTATTGAAGTCCACCAAAAGGTCCGAAATACCTCCGTTTCCCAGATTTGTCGCAGAACCTTTGAGGCTGTGTGTCAGTCGTTCCATTCGGTTAAAATCCGGTATTTTCATGGCTTCATCAATCAGAGGTATTTGTGCGTCTATTTGGGATATTAATTCGTTGACAAATTCTTTGGCATCCTCTTGCGAGAGACCCATGGCAATAAGCCGCGCATGGTTAAAAGGCGGATAATTAAATTGAGGAAAAGACGTGACCGGTTTAATTCGGATTGAAGGAGAAGGGGCGTTTGTTGTAATTTTTGATTCGTTTTGTCGAGTATTTTGATAACGCTTCCTCTCCCGTTCTTTTTTATAGTTTTTTTCATTTTTGTATTCATTGTAGATAATTAAAATTATTAATAAAATAAATATAAGCAAAGTGCCATAAAAAAACATCACATTCCCCTCTCTTTTCCAGAATAAACTATATCTTATTTCGTTTTACAATAAGGTTCATTTGCGTAAAATAAGCGTTAAATAGGTTATAATTTATCTAAAAATAGGTGACGCATGATAATAGATACACATTGCCATTTGGATGATTCACGGTACAAAGAAGATCTTGAAGAGGTGTTGGAGCGTGCAAAAGACAAAGGCGTTGAGAGATATATCATTCCGGGCGCGGACCCCCAAACATTAGAGCGGGCATTTGAGATCGCCCAAAAATATGAGAATGTTTATTTTGCTGTCGGGATTCATCCGTATGATGCGATGCACTATGATAAGAGCAAACTCGAGCCTTTTGCTTCTCACCCCAAATGTGTAGCTATCGGTGAGTGCGGATTGGATTATTCCAGGCTGCCAGAGGATCAAAAAAAAAGGGAAGCCTATAAAAATTTGCAAAAAGAAGTTTTTACAGATCAAATACTTTGGGCCAAAGCATTGAAAAAACCTTTGATCGTGCATATAAGGGAAGCCGGCACAGATAGTCTGGCGCTGCTTGAGCAGTATGCCGGAGAACAAGGCGGTGTGTTGCACTGCTATAATGCCGATGAACAGCTTTTAAAACTTGCAAAAAGAAATTTTTATTTTGGGATCGGAGGGGTTCTTACTTTTCAAAATGCCCGCAAGCTTATCGAAGTCTATCCTAAGATACCAAAAGAAAGATTGCTGATAGAAACAGATGCGCCTTATCTTACGCCCCATCCGCACAGAGGAGAGAGAAATGAGCCTGCCTATACAACATTTATAGCAGAGAAGATGTCTGCATTGAGTGATCTCCCAAGAGGGGAGATTGAGGCAATTACCACGCAAAACGCTTATCGTCTTTTTGGTATCTAAAATATGTCGATAAAAAAAGGTATCAGTAAAATTATTTTGATTGCAGGGGTGTTTCCTCTGTTTTCTTTTGCTTTTTCTGTTGCTCAAAAGTATCCCAGCTATACCTATGTTTTTTCAGAATTTGGAGTCGATCAGTCTTATGTTTATGATGAGGATTTTGAACGTTTTGTTTTAATGCATGAGAGCCAGATTATGTCGTTTTATCAGTGCTCTCTCAAAAAAGGCAAAAATTTCTTGCCGATGATGAGAGGGTATTTGCTTGAAGATGGCCTTTCGGATCTTTTTGTTTATCTTTCAATGGTCGAGTCAGGCTTTTCTCCTTCTGCCGCTTCGCATAAAAATGCCGTAGGATTGTGGCAATTTATTCCGGCAACGGCAAAACATTACAACCTTGAAGTATGTCAAAGATTTGATGAAAGATGTGATCCGATCAGCTCAACGAATGCGGCCATAGCATATTTGCAAAAACTTCATGATCGGTTTGGCAAATGGTATTTGGCCGCTTTGGCATATAACTGCGGAGAAGGAAGGCTGGCAAAAGCTATCGAAAAGGCCGGCAGCGATGCCTTGCCGATTTTGCTTGATGAGAAAGAAAAATATCTTCCGCCGGAAACACGCGAGTATATCAAGAAAATTCTGCTTGCCGCTATGATAGGAGAAGGACTGGCTTTGGAATTTTCATCAACCAATGGAGGGGTGCTTGAAGTTGAAGTGGAAGGGGGTGCAAAGCTAAGCGAACTGGCAAAACTTCTTGAGATGAAACCCAAAGAGCTGCTTGGCTTAAATCCGCAGTTTAAAAATGAAACAATTCCTTCAGATAGGTTTAGCTATAAGGTGATGATCCCGGAAGAGAAGATGATTCTTTTTTATCTGCGCTATGAATTACCGGAAAAGAAAAATCCCATCAAGCCTTTTATGGTTTCCCACTATGTTGCACTTGGCGAAACACTGGAGGATATAGCTGCAAACTATGAAACGACCGCCGAAGAGATCAAGATTGTCAATCATCTCAGCGAAGAGTATTTATCGGTAGATCAGTTTTTGGTGATCCCTGTGAATCATAAGGTATTTGTCTCCTGTTCTCAAAAAAAGTAAAATGCTTTACTTTTTTTGAGTGATTTTTTTATGCTCCAGACGATCATATAATGCCAATATATTGTGATAATCCTGATGAAAGGCTGTATCTATAAGAAATGCTTCTCCTTTAAGTATGCGTTGGGCTTTTTCGACTTTTTGAGGAGTAAAAACAGCAAACAAAGCCTCTTTGTACTCTTTAAAAAGACAACCTTCTTTTTCCATCCGAATCAATTCTGCAACGATATGCCCCATACGGTCGGATCCAAATTCAAGCAGTATCAGCGCATTTTCAGTATAGCCTAAGAGCAGATACATTTGTGCTTTAAGTTGGGCTAATGTAAAACCATTTTCAAAAATAACACCGATATAATTTCCCACATCCAGTGATTCATCCAGCGGTTCTATGGTATCAAGTATCTCTTCTGGATCATGCTCTGTAAAATGCAATACCATGTCACGGATTTGTTTGCCGGCATTTTTGTTATTGTAGACCAGATCTTCTATCGGATAGACCTCCGATACTCCCGGAATAATGATTTGGCACGAATAAAACCCGAGATAATCATACTCTCTAAGATACATCTCTTTGTCCATGGAATGTAAAATTCCGACGAGGTAGTCAAGTTCATCTTGAGTTGTGGCGCCATCATACGCCCACGGAGTATAGGCAAAACTTTTGCGGGCACTCAAAAAACCAAACCCCAGTTTACCGTTAGAGTCTATAAAGTGTGATTCAAGATTGAAATTGTCTGCAACAAGACTCATATCAAATGTAGGCGTTTCAAACGTATTGAGATTTTCCAGTCCGCGGCCCTGCATGAGCTCAGTCAGTGTTCTCTCAAGCGATACTTCCAAAAGAGGATGTGCACCAAAAGAGACAAATAGGGTTCCGTTGCGAGGATTGATAAGAGAAATGGCGGTGACGGGATATTTTCCTTCCAGCGATGCATCAAGCACTTCTACAATATAGCCCGATTGCCTTAATGCCGCCACATCATGATAAACTTTTTCAAATGAGCTTAGAATGTCTTCCGGGTAAGCGGGGAGCGCGTAACCTTTTTTGATAATCTCCAATTTGACGTAACGTTCGTAGATTTCACTGAGTGCCTGTACTTGGGCTTCTTGTGGTGTATTTCCCGTTGCCAAACCATTGCTTGTATAGAGATTGTTGAGAATATTAAGAGGAAAATAGACCCGCTCTTTGGTTGTATGATTAGTAAAAGGCAATGAGACAATCTTGTCTTCATAGTCGCTGTTGTAGTCTACAAGATCTTCATCATGGAGTTCTTGATGGGGGTCATAGATCTGTCGCAACGTATTATTGAGGCAATCTTTTCCAAAATCAAATGCAACCTGATCGGGATAATAGTTTCGGCCGGGCAGATAAAAGTCGGTAAAAAAATTATTGGTCTGCAGGCGTTCGATATATTCACCTAAAGCGCTTGCCATTGACGCTTCAGAACATATTCCTTTTCCGTTGGAATAGATATGCTTTGGCGCTTCCGCAGAAGAAAGATTGACCCAATAGCAATATTCCAAAGGATGCTTTTCTTCAGAAAAAGTGATTTTGCACCCTGCATCTGCCAAAACAGCTTTCATTTTTGCAATTGATTGCTCCAGAGGCGCATTTTTTGATAAAAGGTTCATGGGTATATTTCTTCTTTTAAATTTAATTGCAGAGTATAGCCGAAAATAGCCAAAACTTTTTGGATGATAGCCAAGGATGTAATATCTTCTCAAAGTATTGCATAAGCGCATAAAATTTATTTCTTACGTGATATAATCAATAAAGCAAGAAAGTAGAAAGTGCACAAAATATGATCGGGTGATTTTGGTTTTAGAGAGAATAAAGAGGGAAGCAAGTTGAAAAAAATTATAAAAATTGTGTTGTATGTTCTGGCGGGTGTGGCCGGTATATTTGCTTTTTACGCTGCATATAACGCGATCAACAAACCTAAAATTCCTGAAAATTTCGCTTACGGAAACGGAAGGATCGAAGCGGCACAAATCAATCTTGCACCAAAAGTTTCGGGCAGATTGCTTGAAATCTACGTAGAAGAGGGCGATATCGTCGAAAAGGGTCAAATGCTTGCAAGGCTTGATACGACGGAGCTTGAGGCCAGATGGGAAGTGGCAAGCGCTCAGATAAAACAGGCAGAACAAAACAAAAATCGCACAATGGCGATTGTAGAGCAAAAAAAAAGCGAATTGGCATTGGCGCAGGAGAATCACAAAAGAGGCGAATCTCTTTATCAAAGCAAAAGCATTTCATTGCTCCAGTATCAGCAATATGAAACCGCTTATAAAATTGCATTGGCAAATCTCAAATCGGCCGAAGCAGACGTAGAAGCGTCCCATGCGGCCATAGAAGCTGCCCGGGCTCAAGCGCAGGCCATTAGGGTCACTATCGATGACAGTACGCTTTATGCGCCAAAAAAAGGAAGAGTATTATACAAGTTGTTACAGCCCGGAGAAGTGGTCGCAGGCGGCCAAAGAGTGTTGGTGATCCTTGATTTGCTTGATACGTTTATGACCATTTTTTTGCCCACGGCCCAAGCAGGCGTTATAAACTATGATTCGGAAGCAAGAATCGTGCTGGATGCGTTTCCCCGTATCGCGATTCCGGCAAAAGTAACATTTATATCGCCTCAAGCACAATTTACTCCCAAGCAGATAGAAACACAAAATGAACGAGAAAAGCTGATGTTTAGAGTAAAGGTGGCGATCGATAGCGATTTGCTAAAAGAGCATATCGACAAGATCAAAACCGGATTGCCCGGGGTTGCGTATATCCGTATCGATCAGACGATTCCTTGGCCGGAACAACTCCGCAATGTGCCAAAAAGCTATAGAGAAGATTCTCGTTAAAATGGATGCCATCGCCAAAATAACAAATTTGTCTCACGTCTACGGCAAAACAACAGCCCTCGATGCCATTACATTAGAAATCCCTTCAAACTGTACGGTGGGATTTATCGGGCCGGACGGTGTAGGAAAATCTACGTTACTATCGATCATCGCAGGTGTTCGCAAGGTTCAAGCAGGAAAAGTGGAGGTTCTGGGGGGAGACATCGATAAGGCCGCATACCGCAGCAGTATCCACCCCAAAATAGCGTATATGCCCCAAGGGTTGGGTAAAAATCTTTATATGTCGCTTTCGGTATATGAAAATATCGAATTTTTCGGGCGGCTGTTTAAGCAGGATCGCAGCGAGAGACAAATAAGAATTCATGAACTTTTAAAGGGTATCGGGCTTTTGGAGTTTAAAGACAGGCCCGCAGGAAAGCTTTCAGGCGGAATGAAGCAAAAACTCGGGCTTTGCTGTGCATTGATCCATGATCCCGATCTGCTCATCTTGGATGAGCCTACAACCGGGATCGATCCGTTATCCAGAAGGCAATTTTGGCAGATTGTAGATCAAATCAGGCATATACGGAAAAACATGAGCGTGTTGGTTGCAACGGCATATATGCAGGAAGCACAGGAGTTTGATCATATTGTTGCGATGAACGAGGGCAAAATACTTGCAAGCGGTACACCTGAAGACATAATGTGCCAGACCGGCACAAAGAATTTGGACTCGGCCTTCATATATCTGCTGCCAAAAGAGGAAAGAAACAATCACAATGAGTTAAAAATCGTACCGTACCCTCAAACAGATTCGTATGATGCCTATGCGATAGAAGCTGAAAATCTTACGATGAAATTTGGTGATTTTACCGCTGTGGATCACGTGAGCTTTCGGATCAGGGAAGGCGAAATTTTCGGTTTTTTAGGCTCCAACGGATGCGGAAAGACAACCACCATGAAGATGCTTACGGGTTTGCTGAACCCTACTGAGGGAAATATCCGGCTTTTTGGAAAGCCCGTTCAAAAAAACGATATAGAAACAAGAAAAAACGTAGGGTATATGACCCAATCATTTTCGCTTTACGGCGAACTTACGGTGGGGCAAAATATGCTCCTGCATGCCAGGCTGTATCAAATAGACAAACAACTCATCCGCGAAAGAACCCAAGAGATGCTTGCGCGGTTTCATCTTCAAAAATATGAAAATACACTCACTGCCGATTTGCCTTTGGGGTTAAAACAGCGTCTTTCACTGGCTGTCGCGGTAATCCATAAGCCAAAAATGCTGATACTCGATGAGCCTACCTCCGGAGTTGATCCGATCTCAAGAGATCAGTTTTGGCGCTATTTGATCGATCTTTCAAGAAAAGACAATGTTACGATATTTGTTTCTACGCATTTTATGAACGAAGGCGAAAGGTGCGACAGGATTTCCCTGATGCATCAGGGAAAGGTACTGGCAAGCGATGCGCCCTCGGTTTTGGCACAAACAAAAAACAAAGATAGCCTTGAAGAGGCTTTTGTAGAGTATATGTACGATGAGATTGCGCAAGAAGACAGGCCGGGCGAAATGATTGCCATGCAGCAAAGCGCTAAAAAAGAAAAAAATGAGTTTTTTTCTTTGATCAGATTTTTGGGCTATGCTTACCGGGAATCTTTGGAACTGCTGCGCGATCCGATCCGATTGACGTTTGCGCTGATGGGTACGGTGATTTTGATGTTCGTGATGGGATACGGTATCAATATGGATGTTGAAAATTTAAAATTCTCGGTTCTTGACCACGATCAAACACCGCAAAGCAGAGAGTATATCCAGCATATTTCCGGGTCAAGGTATTTCATGGAAGATGAGCCGCTTGTTTCACAAACCCATTTAGATGAAAAGATGAGAAGCGGAAAAATAAGCATAGCGATTGAAATTCCTCCGGATTTTGGGAGAAGTTTGAAAAAAGGCAGCGGAGTTGAAGTGGGCGTTTGGATCGATGGGACAACCGTCTTTAGGGCCGAAACGATCAAAGGCTATATTGAGGGACTTCACGGGGATTATTTGAGGCAATCATCCCAGGCGGATGCTTTTTCGGCGCTTGATATACAGATGCGGTATCGTTATAATCAAGATTTTAAAAGCATATTTTCCATGGTGCCTGCCGTCATCCCGATGTTGCTGATCTTTATCCCTTCCATCTTGATGGCGCTAAGTGTCGTGAGAGAAAAGGAGCTGGGGTCGATTATCAATTTTTATGCTACCCCTGTTACAAGGCTCGAGTTTTTACTGGGCAAACAGCTCCCCTACATTGCGGTAAGCATGATAAGTTTTTTAGGGTTGATTGTATTGGCTGTTTTTGTTTTTGGGGTGCCGATCAAAGGAAATTTTGCCATTTTATTTTTTGCTGCACTTTTGTACGTTACGGCAACAACCGGGATCGGTTTTTTGATGTCCGCTTTTACAAAAACACAGATAGCCGCATTGGGCTCAACGGCGATCCTCACAATGCTTCCAACCATCAGTTTTTCAGGCCTGAAAGATCCTGTCAGTTCGCTTGAGGGGGTCGGGGCAGTGATCGGAAACATTTTTCCTGCGACCTATTTTATCAATGTCAGCAGAGGGATTTTTAGCAAGGATGTAGGATTGTCGGGCCATTATTTTGACTTTGCGGCGCTGTTTGCTGCAATCGTTGTGATCACGGCACTTAGCTTGATCACGCTAAAAAAACAGGAGCGATAATGTTACGAACAATTTTTAACATTTATCATCTGGGGATTAAAGAGCTAAGAACGCTTTTGAGAGATAAAATCATGCTGTTTCTCATCATTCATTCGTTTAGTTTTGCGATATATATCAGTGCTACCGCTTCCTCGACAGAGCTGCATAACGCCCCTATCGCTTTTGTAAACGAAGATCGGTCCATGCTTTCTCAAAAAATAATGGACGCATTTTATAAGCCGAGGTTTCTTCCGCCAAAAACAATTTCGTACAATGAGATGGATAAAGGAATGGATGCGGGTGTCTATACGTTTGTGGTGGTTATCCCAAGCCATTTTGAAAGAGATATCCTAAAAGGCATAAAAACCGAAGTACAGCTGAACATCGATGCGACAAGAATGACGCAAGCAGGCATAGGGGCGGGATACATTCAGCAGATTATAGCCCAAGAGGTCGGCGTTTTTTTAAAAGCACCGTCGCAAAAACCGGAGATTTCTTTGGCGGTGAATTATCAATACAACCCAAATTTGGAAAGCAGCTGGTTTGGAAGCATCAATGAGGTTATCAGCAATATCATGACATTGTCCATATTGCTCTCAGGTGCAGCGCTTATGAGGGAGCGGGAACACGGAACCATTGAGCATCTTTTGGTCATGCCTTTAAGCGCCGTTGAGATTATGCTGGCAAAAGTCTGGTCGATGGGGCTTGTGATTTTGCTGGGGATTGTTCTTTCGTTGAAAATCGTAGTTGAAACCATCCTGCAGGTTCCGTTATCGGGTTCCATGCCGCTTTTTTTGTTCAGTTCGTTTTTGGTTCTTTTTTCTACGTCATCCATAGGTATTTTCATGGGATCTGTTACAAAATCAATGCCGCAGCTGGGGATGATGTTTATTTTGGTTATTTTGCCACTACTTATGCTCTCCGGCGGTGTAACGCCCTATGAGAGCATGCCGGTGAGCTTGCAGTATCTTATGTCTTTATCGCCGACTAGCCATTATATCAATGTCGCACAGGCAATACTGTTTAGAGGAGCCGGATTTGAGATCGTCTGGAAAGATTTGGTTGCCATCTTTTTTATAGGTTTATTCTTTTTTTTATTTTCGCTGCTTGTTTTCAAGAAGAGTTTAAAATCGCAAAGTTGAGAATCAGTACGGTTTAGATAGTATCTTTTTCTTTAAGATCCTTAAAATCGCTTCTTCTTTCTTCAAGCTCCTTTCTGTAAGTCGCATAGTCTCCGTATTCAAAAAAATAGCCATACCTTGAATGTTTGTCTTTGATGTTTTTTGAATGCTTGATGGGGCACCAAAACTGTTCGGTTCGTGCGGCGATCTCTCTGACATAGTAGATAACGCCGTTGAAGTATTCGCAATACCAGCAGTTTATTTTTTCGACTTGATCCAAATAAAAAAGAGTGTATCTGTCCATAACGATATAATCACTTCTTTTTACTTTTGGAATTTTGTATATAGGAAAGCAAATATATTGAAAAATGGTCACAAAGATATCAACCAGAAATGCCGGTATCATCATGGCCCAAATAAAAGGAATGGTTAAAACAGCAAGCATCGAAAACGAAGAAAGATACTCCAATGAACTAATAATTTTAGCTCTTCCTTCATTGATCACTTTTTGCTCAAAGACAGCTTTGCTGTTCTCGATCCTGTAAAAAAAATCTGATTGTTTTTTCTTGAGTTCCGTTTCTAATTCGACTTGCAGCTCTCTGATTTGTTGTGCAATGCCATTAATTTTTTCATTCATATTTAACCTTTTTGATTTAAAACTATTCATGGCGAATAATATTATATTAACTTATCATTTTCTTATGCCTATTTTTGTCATTGGCAACCAAACAGAGTAGAGTATAGCCGAAAATATCCGATTTTTCATTCTTTCATACCAAGAAGCCGCAGAAAGTTATTGTCCCCTATAAAATTTAAGGTACAATATAAGCAGCAATTATAAAAAAGAGGGGTTGTCCGGTTTTAGTTTAGACCTAGACAAAAGAGAGAGGTTACTTTGATTTTAAATAATGGAAATTTAGAGCTAAATCCATTTGAGCTCACTATATTTGAACAATCATACAGTCCAATGGTCATCACAACCCCTTTCCTGGAAGACGATCACCCAAAAATCATATATGTGAATGATGCTTTCACAAAAATGAGTGGCTACACAAAAGAGGAAATTTTAGGCCAAACCCCCAGAATACTCCAGGGCGAAAAAACGGACAAAGAGGTCTTGAAAAGGCTCAAAGAGTGTCTAAAAAATGAAGCGTATTTTGAAGGTAAAACTATAAACTACACCAAGAATAAAGAAGAATATTGGGTGGAGTGGAATATATCGCCGGTTTATGATGAAAATAAAAATTTGATAGCTTTCATTTCCATCCAAAAAGATGTCTCAATCGCCCAGAAACTACTTGATCATATAAAGCTTTTTAAAAAAGCGATTGACCAAAACCATGATTCCATAGCTTTGTTTAATGCAGGGGGAGAGTATATCCATGCCAATGCTTCTTATTTAAAAAGGTGCGGCTATGATATCTCTCAACTTGTGGGGCAAAAAACAAAAATCTTACATTCTGGGGATCATTCAGATAATTTTTATTCTAATTTATGGAAAAAACTTCTCAACAAAGAGTCGGTTGAAGCACTTTTTTGCAATAGAAATTCAAGGGGTGAGATATATTATGAAAAACAAACTATTACTCCTATTGTTAAAAACGAAAGTGTTATAGGATTTGTTTCTATTGGTAAAAATTATGATGAAGAAATGGAAAATAAGCAACAGTTAAATAGAGATCTTTATCTGGACGTGCTCACAAAACTCTTTAATCGAAAAATGCTTGACTTGAAATTAAATGCAGCGGTTGACAGATATGAAACGACAGGTGAAAATTTTTCAATGATGTTTGTGGATCTTGATAATTTCAAGATGGTCAATGACACCATGGGGCATGAAGAGGGAGATGAAGTGCTTAGGCTCATTGCAAAATTTTTAAAACAATATGTCAGAAAAAATGATGATATATTTAGATACGGCGGGGATGAATTTGTGATTTTGCTGTATTCCATAACAGAAGAAAATGCTCAAAAAATAACACAAAAACTCGAAGATCTCTTTGATCTTTCGGATATTAAAAAACGTTATTCGATAGGATTGAGTATTGGGGTTGGCCAATATGAGGGGCAGAGTATTTATGATTTTTTCAAGCAGACAGATAAAAAAATGTATACCAAAAAAAGAGAAAATAAACTTAATTTTTATGGAAATGATTTATAAATAATATAATTTATTTGACTTCAATGCTTTTTTGTTTGCCGAGAAAGAGCAAGAATAAAGAGGTACGGTTTTCGGATTAACGCGAGATAGCATAGATATATTTACATTTAATCCGATTTTGTTTTATTGTTGACGGCGTCAGCGGTCATGATGCTCAAGTATCTCCTTGATAGCCTCTTCGTTTATCTCCTGAATTTCTTCAACTGATCCTTCAAAAGTGAGACTGATGCCTGCAAGCGGGTGATTTGCATCCAATACGGCATAGTCAGAATGAATCTCGGTGACTGTATAGATAAGGATATCCTCGGGAGCATCCTCCATGTATCCGTCTACTTCCATGCCAATAAAGAGATCTTCGGGGAGTTCGCTGAGTGCTTCGGTGACAACCAGGTCTTCTTGATACCCGCCAAATGCTTCAAGCGGAGATAGTGTGACACAAAAGGTGTCCCCTTCTGATTTTCCTTCCAGTTTTTCTTCCAGGGCCGTAAAAATATGTCCATAGCCGCCGTGCAAATAGATAACGGACTCCTGGCCTTCGTTGAGGAGATTGCCTTCGGTATCGGCAAGACGATACTCCAGAGCGACAAGTCTGTTTTTGGTAATAACCATAAGGGTCCTTTTTTTTCAATAAAATTATTATACTGTAAAAATACAGAGGAGGAGAAGTGAACCGGATTTTAGACTGAGCCTGCAAGCTTTTGTTCTCTTGCAATTGCGCAAGAACAAGAGTGCTGCGGCAGGCAGAAAGAGCTTCTGCGCCTTTTACTCATTTTCTTTTTTATTTTTCCAGACAGAGTGTAAAAATGCGATCGTGATTAGCCCTATGCCGATTGTTCCTGTTACGATTTCGCTGATGTGCATTGTGATTTTGGCAAGCATAATGAAGGCCAAAATACCGATGGCATAGTGCGCACCGTGTTCAAGATAACGGAAGGCAGCAAGAGTTTTGTGTGCCACAAAGTAGAGAGTGATGCTACGCACAAACATAGCGCCCACACCAAGTCCTATCATGATGATAAAAATATTACTTGTAAGCGCAAATGCTCCAATGACGCCATCAAAACTAAAACTTGCGTCAAGAACTTCAAGATAGATAAATCCGGCAATTCCGCTCTTAACTGTCTCAGAAGAGAGAAAATGATCGAGCATTCCCAGAAGCGAATGAAGCAGTACGCCATACATAAATGCGAGCAAAACATTAAAATCCTGAGTGATGTGCCCCAATACAATCCCGGTCATAATGGCCATGATCAGTTCGATGTTTGCTACACCCGAAAAGCGTTCCATAACCCTTGAACCCTCGATGAAGGTAACCCATTTTATATCCCGTTCTTCAAAAAAGAAATCTAAAAAAACCATCAATAAAAAAGCACCGCCAAAGGCAAAAATGGTTTTTTCTGTTGATTTTAAAACCGCTTCATACTGTTCAGGCTGATTCATGGCAACATCAAACGTCTCAAAAATTCCCATACCTGTCGCTATTGCAACGATAGCCAAAGGAAAGATAAAACGCATTCCAAAAACAGCAATCGGTATACCAAAAACGATAAATCGTTTTTGCCAGACAGGATCCATTGTGTCGAGCACTTTGGCATTTACTACCGCATTATCAAAAGAAAGCGATATCTCAAGAATAATGAGCAAAAAAGTGATATAAAGAGCAGCGAGACCACCCAAAAAGTAAGCCGCAAAAAGACCTGTTGCCATTATGATAAATGAACCGTAAAAGTAACGCATATATACCCTTTAAAATTGATGTGCAATTGTAGCCAAATTTTTTTATTTTATCGTGCAGACATTGCCCGGTGAGCCAAGTATGCCTTTGGCTGCTGCCTTGTATTTTAAACAAGGAAAGCTAAAGTCAAATAAAGGGATAATAATATCCAATAATACAGCAGAGGCCTTATGAAAAAATTGAATATCATTTTATCTTTATTTGTATTTTTAGTGGCGGTATTTTTAAATACGGGATGCTCTCAAAAATCGAGTATGCATAAGCCAAAAGCCACAAAATTTACAAGTGCCGCACGTCATAAATGGACGATGAAAGAGTATTGCGTATTGGGAAAAAACTATAAGCCCACTTATGTGAGTGTAGGGCAAACGATGAATGGTATCTCAAGTTGGTATGGGCCTGATTTTCACGGAAAAATGACGAGTAATGGCGAAGTGTATAATATGCATGGCCAAACCGCAGCGCACAAAACATGGCCGATGGATACCATGGTAAAAATTAAAAATCTTCAAAATGGAAAAAGCACGATAGCGAGGATCAATGACAGGGGACCGTTTGTGCAAGGCAGGATCATTGATTGCAGTTATGCGGCAGGAAAAGCGATTGGACTTGACAGGATGGGGATTGCCAAAGTGCAAATCAAGGTAGTAGGATTCGCGGGAGAAGTTCAGTCAGATGCTACAATCGCCAGAAATATCAGAGAACACACAGAAGCGCGTGTTGTCATTACCGACTTTGGTATACAAGTCGGAGCATTTAGACGCTTTGAGGGCGCACAGATTTATAAGAAAAAATATGCTCAACTTGACAAACGCTATCAGCCGATCGTTAAACGTTTCGATGATGTAGAGGGTGCCCCACTTTATCGCGTATGGCTGATGGGCTTTAAAACTGAAGATGAGGCTAAAGATTTTATCCTGTGTCATGGTCTTGAGGGTGCGTTTATTGTAAGAAATTAAAAAATATGGAGTGTTCAATGATAGAAATATGTAGAACCACAAAAGAAACCGACATTTGCATAAAGCTTAATATGTATGGGACGGGTCAGTCTAAGATCAATACGGGTGTTGGCTTCTTTGATCATATGCTTGAAGCGTTTGTTAAGCATGCGCATATGGATATGGAAGTATTTTGCAAAGGAGATATTCATATTGATGACCACCACAGTGTTGAAGATGTAGGTATTGCTATAGGCCAAGCACTTCATAAAGCGCTTTATCCTGTGCAAAGCATAGAGCGCTTTGGAAATGCAACGGTAGTGATGGATGAAGCCAGTGTAACATGCGATATGGATATATCAAATCGCGGTTTTCTTTTTTTTGATCTTCCGGTAGGGGGAAAGGTGGGCCAATTTGACGTTGAGCTTGTCGAAGAATTTTTTAGAGCACTTGCGTTTAATGCACCCTTTACGATGCATTTGGTTTACAACCGCGGTAAAAACAAACACCATATTATAGAAGCAGCATTCAAGGCGCTTGCTGTGGCGCTTAGAAGAGCTGCAGCTATCAATGAAAATGCCGGAATCCCAAGCACAAAGGGTGTATTGTGAGTATTGAATTAATTGTTTTGGATGTAGACGGCACAATGACGGACAGCCGTATTACCTACAGTGAAATGGGGGATGAAATTAAATCATTTAACGTAAAAGATGGATTGGCAATTGCCAGTTGGAAAAAATTGGGAAAACAAGTAGCCATCATTACAGGAAGAAGTTCAGCGATTGTTGCGCGCCGCGCAAAAGAGTTGGGCATTGAATATTTTTATCAAGGCGTACACAATAAAAAAGAAATTCTAGAATCGCTTTTGGCCGAACTTCATTTGACAATGGAAAATGTGGCTGCCATAGGAGATGATCTCAATGATTTGCAAATGCTTAAATCTGCTAAAATCTCATTTGTGCCACAGGATGCAAGTGCTTATGTTGACAAAATGGCTACCGTTGTCCTTGGTAAAAAAGGCGGAGATGGCGCTGTTCGCGAAATGATAGAATATCTTATTAAAAAAGAAGGTCTTGAAGCAAAGTATTTGGCATTATGGGAGTAAGATTGGAGTTAGTGCTCCTATTTATAATGGGAGCCATATTGGTATTGACTTTTGGCATAAAAGTAAGTGATATTGATATCAAAAAGCAATTCTCCGGCAAAGAGATTGAATTTACGGATACCACTTTGATCGAAGTTGATATGAAGGCAATGCAAAGTATTGCCCATAGCGGTTATGGTGTTAGAGCGGATGGTGTTTTGATGCTTAATGAGTTAAATTATCACAGCAGCAATTTAGAACGTTTACGTGCAAAAAAAGGCACTTACCGTGATGATAAGATTTTTTTGGACGGTGATGTTTTTGTTCGCCAAAAAGAAGGATTTGAATATAGAGCACAACATGCCGTATATGACAAAGCAATAGAGATACTTGATGTTACTTCGCCTTTTTTTGCCAAAATGAATAAAAACACAATACGGGGGAATTCTATGCGTTATAATTTGCGCCAAAAAGAGGTGCTTGCCAAAGATATCGCAGCTGTGATTTATACTGCAGAAAAGTAATATCATGGTACAATATAGCGATTTTTCTGAAAGGTTTTGCATTGTATTTTTTTAAATGGATACTTTTACTTTGTTTTGGTTTTGCCACTTTTTTAATGGCTGAGAAGATAGAAATTACTTCAGAGTCTATGAATGCGCGGGAGTTGCAAAAAGAGGTTCATTTTATCGGCAATGTTATGATTAAGCAGTCGCAGAGCTGGTTGCATGGAGAGAGAGTGATTGTTTATTTTGACGAAAACAATGAAACCAAAATGTATGAAGCTTCCGGCGGGGTTACTTTTGAACTTAAAAACGAAAAAAATTTTTACAAAGGCAGTGCACAGAAAGTAATCTATTATCCTCAAAAATCCTATTATATGCTTCAGGGTAATGCGGTAATAGATGATTTGCTAAATAAGCGCCGTGTAAATGGCGAGGCGATTACCTTAGATATGATGACGGGTAATGCAGATGTCCAGGGAAGCAAGAAAAAACCTGTGAAATTTATCTTCGATATGGAGGAGAAAAAATGAGTATGCCCCGAATTGTAGAGGCTAAATTTATAAAATCCGCGCAAAGTATTGCAGATAGTCTGCCAGAAGATATGAGTGAGGTTGTTTTTTTGGGGCGATCTAATGTAGGGAAAAGCTCTACGCTTAATTCTCTTACGAACAGAAAAAATTTGGCAAAAAGTTCGGCAACACCGGGAAAAACACAACTAATCAATTTTTTTGAAACACGATACAGATATAACGAAGAAGAGTATCCTGTCCGTTTTGTGGATTTGCCAGGTTTTGGATATGCCAAGGTATCCAAGTCGCTCAAAGAGGTATGGCAGAAAAATCTTGTTGAATTTATTCAGCAGCGTATTTCTATACGTCTTTTTATTCATCTTAGGGATGCGAGACATCCTCATGCAAAAATCGATCATGAGGTGGAAAAGTATATTAAAGAGTTTATAAGACCTGATCAGCGCTATCTTACCGTCTTTACTAAGATTGACAAGCTTAACCAAAAAGAACGGGCAAAGCTCAAAAATGATTTTCCCGGTTGTATTGTGCTGTCCAATCTTAAGACGAAAGGGCACGACAAAGTTCATTTGGAGATATTGCAAACGATATTCGGTATAGAAAAAGAAGGAGTTAAAATTTGATTTCACTTGTAAAAGCAACGCTGGATGATATTCCCCAAATGCAAGCCATGGTAATTGCAGAGGTACAAAAAGGCGTCATTCTTAAGCGAACCGAAGACGAAGTCGCAACGAATATACGTTCGTATGTTTTAGCAAAAGAAGGGGAGAAACTTGTTGGGTATACAGCGTTGCATATCCATTCAAAACGTCTTGCAGAAATTCGCAGCCTCGTTGTTGACCAGCCCTATCGAGGTCAGAAAATAGGACAGCGCATGGTTCAATTTGCTCTGGATGAAGCAAAAGCCTTAAAGGTAGAAGAAGATGTGCTTGCACTAACATATGTGCCGCAATTTTTTGAAAAATTAGGCTTTCATGAAATTAATAAAGAAGCGATCCCGGAACATAAAATTTGGGCAGACTGCATCAAGTGTATACATTTTCCGGTATGCAACGAGGTCGCGCTGATTTATAAATTATCATAAAAGGTTGATGCGTAATATTATGGGCAGATTTTATACAGCCATACAGCATCCCATTCTTTGGACGCTGATTGTTTTGTTTATTGCCTTTTATCCTATGTTTATCTCCATTTATGTTTTTTTGCCTTTGCTGATAGGCGTTATGGGATACCTGTTGCTAGAAGGGATAGAAAAAGGAAAAATAACTTATGTGCTCATTGCATCGCTTTATTATATTAATTTAGAGGTAAACCTCTCTTTGCCTTTTTTCTTAACTTTTATTTCTGCCTTATTGATTTATGTATTATTTTACCCTTATTTGAGACATTTTAGGAGATGTGTTGCGTGCGCGCGAATACTAACCGTGTTGCTTTTGGATGGTTTCTATTTGGGATTTTTGCTTTTTTACGATTTTTTATTTGAAGATACAAGCGTCATTTTGGATTCAATATTGCTCTATTCATTGATAGTAGATCTGCTGATCGTGGTTATATTATGAGATATAAAATTGCATTGGGCGTGTTTTTGCTCTTTTGGGGGGTAATGATAGTTAGATTATATCATGTGAGTATTAAATCAAATTTTTATTATCAAAAGCTTGCCAAAGAAAATATCGAGAGAAAACAATTTATCAAGCCTGTAAGAGGGGAGATAATGGATACCCATGGTAATCTTCTTGCAATGAACCAGATAGGTTTTTCTATCTCCATCGAACCCCATCTAAAAGCACAATCAGCTATGCTGGAGAGTGTTGTTGATACATTGGTTGCCAGTTTTCCCGATCTCAATAAAACGGTTATGATGAAAGTTTATGAAAAAAATAATTCTCCCTATAATCATAAATTTATTAAAGTGGTGGATTTTATCCATTACCCGGACATGATGGGTGCTTATCCTAAACTAAGCCTTATGCCTCAAATCCAAATAGAGGCTGAAACAAAACGTTACTATCCATACGGAAAATATTGTTCACATATTGTGGGCTACACGGGGAGGTCTAATGAAAAAGAAAATAAAGAAGACCCTGTTGTCAATGAGGTAGGCAAGGTGGGCAAAAGCGGATTGGAAAAATATTATAATGATGTTTTGCAGGGTGAACTTGGATATGAAGTCAGTAAAGTAACAGCAACCAATCAGGCAATTGACATTTTAGAAAAAGAAGATCCCAAAGACAATAAAAATCTTAAGCTTAATATTGATATTAATTTACAAAAGATGATCCACGAAGAGTTTGCAGATAAAACAGGCGTTGCCATAGTGATGCGAACCAATGGAGAGGTTCTGGCTGCGGTGAGTTACCCTTCTTTTGATCCCAATCTTTTTGTCGGAGGCATCAGCAGTAAAGACTGGAGAGCGCTTCAGGAAGATCTTGCCCATCCTTTTACCAACAAATTTATACATGGGACCTATCCTCCCGGCTCAACCATAAAAATGGGAATGGCGCTGGCTTTTTCCAAAGCCAAAAAAGGAATTTTGGATACAAGTGAATTTTGCAGCGGACATATCAAATTAGGGACAAGTAATCATAAGTTCAGATGCTGGTCAACATGGGGGCATGGCAGTGTAGATTTACGAAAAGCTATTCGTGAAAGCTGCGATGTTTATTTTTACAACAAGAGTTTAAAGGTAGGCATTGACGCAATGGCAAAATACCTTAGGTCTTTTGGTTTGGGTGTATCTACAGGGGTTGATCTGCCTGATGAATATGCAGGCGTAATTCCGGATAAGGCATGGAAGATGAAACGCTATAAGCAGCCTTGGTATTTAGGCGAGACCGTCATCGCGTCTATAGGCCAGGGGTACGATCTGGTGACGCCATTGCAATTGGTGCGGCATACCAATCTGATCGCGACTTCTAATCTCGTGATACCGCATATTACAAAACAGGTGGACAACAAAGAACTTAATGCAAGCATCACCCCTGTCTCTTTTAACCCGTATTATTTAAGTGAAATCAGAAAAGGTATGTATGATGTCTGCAATACAAGAAAAGGGACAGCATTTTCCGCAATGGGAAGTCTGCCTGTAGTTGTTGCCGGTAAAACGGGAACCTCTCAGGTAACATCCATCCCTCAGGCAGCTGTTAAAAGGCTCAAAGAAGAAGAGTTGGCTTATTTCCATCGATCTCATGCCTGGATCACCACCTATGCCCCCTATGAAGATCCGCAATATATTGTGACTGTACTTGTTGAACATGGCGGACATGGGGGCAGTACAGCCGGACCGATTGCTGCAAACATTTATAGATGGCTTTATAAAAATGGATACTTCAAGAAACAAGAGTAGTTTTTTGTAAACCGTTTAAATATAAAACACCTAAATGTTTTGCAGGGTATTATTGAGAAAAAGTCCTAAAATAATGATCAATCCAATACCTGCTGATTTGTTATAGAGTTTGTTTGCTGTGATAAAAACAAGCAGAAATGTTGCTATGATCATTGTGGCAATGTCAAACATATGGGTCATACCCTCGATAGGCATCGGTTTTGCCAAAGCCGCAGTTCCCAATACAACCGAAGTATTTGCCATATTCGAGCCGATGATATTTCCAATCGCCATATCTACTTTGCCTCTTGCGGCTGCCGAGATACTCACAGCCAGCTCCGGCAAAGAAGTTCCAAATGAAATCATAATAATACCGATAATCCACTCACTAATACCAAAGTTTTTGGCGATTTCGGATGCGCTTTCTATGGTAAAATGGGCGCCGATAATAACCAAAATCAAACCCGCAAACAGCAAAAGGAGCGTTTTTATCCAAGAAAATTGAAGCATATCTATTTCGCTGAGATGCTCTTGTACTATATTTTTGGCATCTTGTGTCAAAAAAAGAAGATATGCTCCCATTAGCAGCAGCAAAAGGATTGCATCAAATCTGGAAATTATTCCATCCAATATCATCAAAAGAAAAATTAATGCGGGCATCAATGCCCATGTGCTGTCTTTTGCAAAAAAGTCTCTGCTGGGGTTTATTTTTTTTGCCACAAGAAATACTGAAGCTAAAACAAGAGTAATGTTGATGATATTGCTTCCTATGACGTTGGAAATGGCAATTTGCGGTTTATTTGTATAGCTTGCAGCGATAGAGGCAGCCATTTCGGGCAAACTGGTTCCAAAAGCAATAAGTGTGGCCCCAATGATAAACTCCGGCATATTGAATTTCAATGCAATGCGTTCACTCTGATTGATGAGTAGCTCGACTCCCCAAATCAAGGAACCCATCGCAATAACGAAAATCAAAAAATTCATTCAGCTTCCTGGGCATCTGTTCTAACAATAAGGCTTGTCGGCAAACCAAAAACTTCGATAAGCTCTTTTTCTTTGGCACGCATTTCTCCCCGGTCGCATTCATGATCGAAGCCAAGCAAATGAAGCAGTCCGTGAATAAAAAGTAAATTCAATTCATCCTGTATGGTGTGGCCATAGAGTTTGGATTTATTTTTAACAAATTCTTCAGAGATAACTATGGAGCCCAAAGGCATTCCCGAAAAGGCATCCTCCAGAGGAAAACTGAGTACGTCAGTGGGGGCATCTTTGCCTCTATGTATTTGATTGAGCGATTGTATCGTGTTGTTATCGGTAATGATAAGTTCTATGTGTTTGGCGGTAAGACTTGCAGCAATCTTCTCCAATATTTCCAATTCAAATGGCAATGATGTTTGGTTCTCTAGGTCTATTAGCATGCTCTAAGTTTACCTGAATCTTGGTAAAATGAGATTAAAAAATAGGATCAAAATGAAAAAGAAAAAAGCAGTATGTATCATTTCCGGAGGCATGGATAGCGCTTTGAGTGCAAAAATTGCCCAAAAAGAAGGGTATGAGATAATTGCTTTGCATTTTAATTATGCGCAACGCACCCAAACCAAAGAGTTGGAATGTTTTAGATATGTTGCCAAAGATATTAATGCTGCATGCTCTTATGAGATAGATTTAAATTTTTTTAAGCAGATAGGTGCTTCGGCATTAACGGATAATAATATTGCCGTGCCTACCGGTGGTTTGCAAGAGGGGGTTCCTGTGACGTATGTGCCTTTTCGAAATGGTATTTTTCTATCCATAGCAACTGCTATAGCAGAAAAACACGGCGCAACTGTTTTGTTTATCGGCGTAGTGGAAGAAGACAGCAGCGGATACCCCGATTGCACTGAGGTATACATAAAGCAGATGCAAAAAGCGATCAATCTGGGAACCAAAAAAGAAACAAACTTAGAGATTAAAATGCCTTTGGTGAGACTTAGCAAAAGCCAGATTGTACAAAAAGCATTGGAGTTGGGCGTACCATTGGAGCACACCTGGAGTTGTTATCAGTCCGAAGAAAAGGCTTGCGGAGTTTGCGATAGTTGTCGATTGCGATTGCGAGGATTTGCAAATGCGGGAGTGACCGATCCCATCAGCTATCAAAGCTAATCCGTATTTTTCAACGCAGGTTGGGGCTAGAAACTAAAGCCCCGTATGACAAATTCAAATTCATAGCGATGTGTTGGATATTTTTCTAGTCCTTCTTCCATGAATTGATCTGCGGTGATCTGTCGATCCCAAAGTCTGTAAGTTAAATCTTTAAACCAAGATTTTTTCTCCGGTGTATCAAGTATGATTCTATCGTATTTTGGATCATCTTTTATTCCTGATGCTACTTCCATCATTTTTTGTTGATAGCGTTCGAGTTTTTCTGGCGTAGGAGCTTTATATGTCTTTTGAATAGTTGAGGCCCCTGAAGGTCCGGAGAGATCTAGACTCGGAGTACAAGCCGTAAAAGCAAATCCTGCCAATGCAGTTATATATAGTTTATAGTTCATTTTTTCTCCTTTGATTATTTTTTGTATTGTAGCCAAATGGACTAAAATCTTTACAGTAAAACCATCTTTTATCTAAAAGATATCGTTTGGTTTTTTGGGTAACATGATTTTGATTGCCGCATTATAGACAGAAAAATTGGCCGCTCTTTAATATTTTACGATAAATTTGCCTTCCGTTCTTTCTTTTATCACGGCATCATGGGGGCCAAATACACCATTCATTGCAATATAAATACCCCATTCGTTTAGATTTTGCATGTATCCCCAAGCCGAGGCAAGGTTGGCAGTGGCTTCGATGGGATCAATTGAAAAAGGCACCATGGATCCTGCAAGAACGATACGTTTTTCCAAATCGGCATCGGCAAGATAGCGTGCGGTAACATCCATAGTATCTGTTCCGTGAACAATAAGTATATCTTCTTCTTTTGCGAGGTTGATGGTTGCAAGCAGCAGGAGTCTGTCCTCGTTGGTTATGTCAAGACTGTCTTTTCCGATAATATTGACTATCTCAAAGTTGCAAAGCCATCGCTTGCTTATTTCTTCTAATGCCAAAGAGCGAGTATCTATTTCAAGTTTTCCGTTAAGAGGATTATAATGTTTATTAAAAGTGCCACCGGTGCTAATAAGCAGTATTTTTTTCTTCATAAGTGATGATTGCCTTGAATTGTTAAATAGTTTATTTTACATTCTATCGCATTCATGGTAAAATAACACCATTAAATTTTTGGAGAAAGCAAAGTATGATAATGAAAGGCAAAAAAGGTGTTATTTTAGGCATCGCAAATAAAAAATCTATCGCTTACGGGATTGCAAAAGCATGTCAAGAGCAGGGCGCCCAGATGGCAATTACATTTCTTAATGAACGATTTGAGCAAAAACTTGCACCCGTTGCCGATGAATTGGAATGCGGGGGAAGATTTTATCCATGTGATGTAAGCAAGCCTGAAGAAATCAAAGCATTAAGAGCATCACTTGAAAAAGAGATGGGACAGATAGATTTTATTGTGCATTCTATTGCCTTTGCACCCAAAGAAGGACTTAGCGGTCGGTTTATGGATATTTCCAAAGAGGCATTTGATGTGGCGATGGATATTTCTGTGTATTCACTTATAGAAGTGGTAAGGGAACTAAAACCTATTCTATCGGGCAACGCTTCAGTATTGACATTGAGTTATTACGGCGGTGTAAAATATATTCCCAACTACAATCTTATGGGTGTCGCCAAAGCAGCATTGGAAATGACAACCAAATATCTTGCCGAAGATTTAGGCAAAGACGGTATTCGTGTCAATGCAATCTCTGCGGGACCTATCAAAACACTTGCCGCTGCGGGTATCGGAGATTTTGGTTTTATGCTCAAATGGAATGCTGCACATTCTCCGCTAAAGCAGAATGTAACGATCGAGCAGGTAGGAAATTCGGGGATGTATCTTCTTTCTGATTTGAGTTCGGGTGTCACGGGTGAAATTCATTATGTGGATGCCGGATTTAACATTATGGGGATGCCGGCAGTTGAATTTGACGAAAACGGAAGACCAAAAATTGCCTGGAATGGAGAGTGAGCTAGGTGAGAGATTCTGATCAATACCTTGCCAAAAAAGCATTTTTTGACAAGGTGCTCACGATTTATGGCCGCAATGCCGTGCACGAGGCACTGGAGGATAAAAGTATTGCTGTCCATAAATTGCATCTTTCTTCTTCCAATAAACCTTCTTTTGAGTTAGATAAAATGGTAAGCATCGCCAAAGAAAGAGGGATTGAAATTGCCTATCATGACAAGCAGGCACTTTCGCGCATCTCAAAAAATGCCAAACAAGATCAGGGGGTGGCTCTTGATATTGTATTGGAATATTCAAACGATGCAGCGCATTTCCTCTCGGTTCATGAAAAATACCGTATCGTGGCGCTTGATGGGGTAACCAATCCCCAGAATCTTGGCATGATTATTCGTTCTTGTGCCGCGGGGAATGTAGATGCAATTTTGCTTCCTGTTAAAGGTGCGGCACAGATTTCACCCTTGGTAATCAAGGCAAGCGCGGGAACACTTTTTAAAATACCAATTATTCAAACACCCAATCTCAAAAAAACATTGGAATATTTTAAAGCACACGGCGCAATGCTCTATACGCTCTCTTCCCATGCCGGCAAAAGCTATAAGCATGAGAAGTATGGCCATAAAACCATATTTGTTTTGGGTAACGAGAGCGAGGGTGTGAGCCGCGATGTTGAGTCTGTATGTGATGGGGGCATCTCTATCCCGATGCAGCGAGATGTTGAATCACTCAATGTGGCTGTTGCGGCTTCACTTTTAGCTTTTTTATAGATGAGTATTTAGAGTTTTTGGGCGTTCAAATATGATATACTTTGCAAAAAAAGGAGAGGAGCGGCCATGAAAAAAGAGAATGAAGAATTGCTTTCAAAAGTAGGTTTGCAAATAGGTAATGATGAGATCAATATAGATTTGGCCAAAACAAAAGATTTTTTCGGAACTATGCAAAAGCAGTTCGAGGAGACTGCCCAAAACATTAGTGAAGGCAAAATGGACATGCCTGAAACTGTCGGGATTACAGTGAATGAAGAGCAGATTCATGTGGATCTAAATAAAGCCAAAAGTTTTATAGAAGATTTAGGAAAAAAGATCGAAAAATTTTTGGGTGAGATAGATAAAGCCGTGGATAAGTTGGATCACAAGTGATTGTGTTTCAAAAAATTGCTACTTTCCTTTATCCTGAGGGTGCAGGCCGTTTCATCCTCTGATTTCCAAGAAGTTTTTTGTGCTGATGTCATCCCACGGCTTGTTAAGGCTGCTAAAAGTTTCATAGCTTTTTAAGACACGTTTAAAGTCTTCGCTTTTTGCACTTTCTTGTGCCAAAACATCTTTTAACGCTTTTTTGGCAGCATCGATCACTTCCGGAGGAAACGTTTTGATCTCAACAGCCGAGGAAAGACTTTGATATGCTTTTGCATTTTCGTATCTAAACTCTTGAAGCATCGTGCTTGTCATCTCTTCGCTTGCTGCAGTAATGATGGCTTGATGCTGAGGAGTTAGTTTTTCCCATCTTGTTTTGTTAAAAGTCAGCTCCAAAATCGAACCCGGCTCATGCCAGCCTGTGTAGTAGTAGGGCGCAACTTTGGAAAAACCCATCATATTATCCAGCGCCGGCCCCACCCATTCTGTAGCATCAATGGTGCCTCGCTCAAGTGCAGTATAGATATCCCCTGCAGGCAAAAGAACGGGATTAACGCCTAGATGTTCCATGACTTCGCCCGCAAGTCCCGGTATACGCATTTTAAGCCCTTGAAGGTCAGCCAGGGAGTTGATCTGTTTTTTAAACCATCCGCCCATTTGCGGTCCTGTGGTCCCTCCCACTAACGGATAGAGATTGAACTTTCCGTACAGCTCTCTCCATAGTGCATATCCGCCCCCAAATTTAAGCCAGGTAATCATCTCTTCGCTCGTAAATCCAAGAGGCATTCCTCCGAAGATAGAAAATGCCGAATTTTTACCTTTCCAATAATAGACACCGGAGTGAAAAGCATCAATCTGTGCCGCCGAAGTTGCATCAAAAACCTGTAAGGCCGGAACAAGAATGTTTTTCGGATAGACTTTGATCTCGAGTGTGCCATCACTAAGTTCGGCACATCGCTCGACAAACTTATCAACGCCGGTTCCCATTATGGGAAAATGTGCAGGCCATGATGTTGCAAGCTTAAGAGTGACTTTTTTTGCTTTATTGATAGTTGCTAAACTCCCTTTCTTGGCCTCATCCTCTCTGTGGCAAGCGTTCAGCGCAAAAGCAGTTGCACCCAGTGCGGCGGATGTTATAAAGTCTCGTCTTTGCATAAAATAATAATCCTTATTAGAAAATACCGTTTAAATTTTCATGGAAAATAAAAACAGTATAGGTAGTGTTAATAGTTTAAATAGTAACATAACAATCGTTTTAAAAGGATGAAAATTGAAGTGTCACATTTGCAGCCAAGAGACTTTGTCTTTTGCAGATCCAAAAACAACTATTCTCTATTATCAGTGCAGGGAGTGCGAGTATATATTTAAATCCCCTAAATACTATCAGGATTTGGCTGTTCAGCAAAAGAGATATGATCTGCATCAAAATAACGAAAACGATGCAGGATATCGCGAGTACTATCGGCGCTTTTTGAATTTTATCTTGCCTTTTGCCGGTCATGCAAAAAATGGATTGGATTTTGGGTGCGGCGCCACCTCTCTTCTGTCGGATATGATTGCAAAAAACAATATAGTGTGCGACTACTATGATCCTATCTATCATTCCGATCTGATTGATAAAAATAAAAAATATGATCTTATCGTCTCGACGGAAGTGTTTGAGCATTTGCATCATCCTAAATTAGTCTTTGAGTCCCTTTTAAATAGATTGAGTGATAATGGGATACTGGCAGTACAAACGCAATTTCATACCAACAATAGAGAAGATTTTTTACGTTGGTACTATCATCATGACGCAACACATATTGTTTTTTTTACAGCCAAGACTTTTATGGTACTCAGTGAACAGTTTAATTGCAAGCTTGTGGGGAATAATGGAAAAAATATAGTAGTGATCAGGAAAAATTCTACTAAAATCCCAAAAATATTTGAATCTGGCAAGATTTAATTCATGAAACAAAAAGATGGAAAGTTGAAAAAATACAGGCAGTGAAATCGCATAGCCTAAAATAGACTATACTCTTTTTGAATCGTATTGAGGATGCTTTTGTCTGCATTATAGATAAATGCATAATTAAAGTGAATGCTTTTGAGTATCTCTCTTACCTCTTCTTCGGTTTTAAACCAGTGCGGACGGTCAATGCCTTCTACTTTAGTTTTTGGGGGAGTGAGCACAATGCCTTTTACCCAAGTGTTGCTGTGTCTGATATATTCTCTGGCCTTGATAATATCCGGAATATTGTCGCAAAATATTGCCACTTTGTCACTTTTGCTCGCCTGTGTGCTTTTGAGCGATCCATCGATAAATACCGGGATAAAATGTTTAGTGTATTTGACGCGGTCGATAGAGTAGGGAAGCGAGAAAGACTCACAAAAAGCAACGACACGCAACAGATATTCTAGATGAAAAGGGATTAGTTCTTTCTCCTGATAAGCATAGCCTCCTACTTTAAAAGTGCTTCTAAAGAGAGTGTCAGAAATTGCATAGCCTTCCACGTCGCTTTCAAGTCTTTGTATGTCCGGCTTGATGAGTTCCATCAATTCTTTATTTGTGCCCACAAAAAGTGAATCGTTTGAGTTGAGTATCTGCTCAAATGCTTTACGCCAATCATTTGCAATAAAAGCAATATTGCTTTTTTGAAGCAGTATCATTTTCAAAAAACTCATTTCATGTGCCGAGAGCAGAAAAAATTTTGCCTCTTTTTTAATGATCGCATAACGGATAAGTTTAAAGGCCGCCAATTGAATATCTCTAACTTTGATCCATGCGATCTCTTCATCGTTTTTAGTGATATTTTCATCATCATAAACAATTGCATAGGCACCGTTTTTAATGGCGATGTCTATCTCTTCCTGGCTTGAGGAAAAGAAAAGATCACCATGCTCCACTTTGGAAGGATACACGGTTGCAGCCTCTATAGCTTGAACTTTTGGTATATTAGTAAGGGTTCCCTCTGTGAGGTTTACGATGTCTTCTATCTTCATTATTATCCTATGGGGGTGCCCGCTGTTTTTGGTTTTTCCGGGCGGATGAGGGAGAGTCCCTCGCTGTCTTTGGCTGCAAGAAGCATGCCTTCGCTTTTTAGGCCCATAAGTTTTGCAGGCTTAAGATTTGCAACCATGCAGACTTGGGTACCAAGAATATCTTCGGGACTATACCACTCTTTAATTCCTGCGACAACCTGGCGCGGGCTTTCTTCGCCTATATCGACCTGAAGCAAAAGAAGCTTGCTGCTTTTGGGTACCTCTTCAGCTTCTATGACGGTCCCCACTTTTAGTGAAGTTTGAAAGAATTGGTCGATGCCTATAAGTGCAATGCCTGCATTTTTTTGTTCCGTTGTTTTTTGCTCTTCTTTCTTTGTTGCTTTTGCTTCAAGCTTTTTATTTTCAGGCTCAGTCTGTGCAAGCAGAGGTTCTTCAATGCGAGGAAACAGGGGAGGGATCTTTTCAAGCATAAAAGGACTTAAGAGATTTTTCTGCTTAATGAGATGATTCCAGTTCGCGTGATCTATCTTGAAGCCCAGTACATTGGCAATCTTGACAGAAGTTTCCGGCATCACGGGGTAGAGCATGGTGGACACTTTGGCCAGAATAACCGCTACAAGCCCATTGAGTGCCATAACCTCTTCTGTTTTGCCTTCCTTCATAAGTGTCCATGGCTGATATCTGTCGATTGCTTTGTTTGCTATTGAAAGCGGTCTCCAGAGTTCTTCGAGGTATCGATGGATTTGCATTTCAAAAAGCATAGGTTCAAGTTTTTCCAAAGAAGCTTCCATTTCATCGAGTTCGGTCTGATAAAATTTATAGATATCGGTACAATCGACGTTGCCTTCAAAATATTTTTCACTCATGCCTATAAGGCGGTTGAGCAGGTTGCCAAGGTCATTGCCAAGATCTGAGTTAATGCGGTCTATGAGGGCTTTCTGGGAAAAGTCGCCATCTCCGCCAAAAGGCACTTCCCTGAGCAGGAAGTAGCGAAAATTATCCAAACCATAAGCATGGGCTACTTCTCTTGGATTTACAACATTGCCTTTGGATTTGCTCATCTTCTCGCCGTCTCTTGTCCACCATCCGTGTGCCGCGATATGTTTAGGCAAAGGCAAGTCGAGGCTCATCAAAAATGCCGGCCAATAAATAGCATGGAAACGCAAGATATCTTTTCCTATAAGGTGCACATGTGCAGGCCAGTAACGCATATTTTTCTCATCTGTACCGTATCCCAGCGCGGTAACGTAATTCATCAAAGCATCCAGCCATACATACATCACATGTTTGGGATCATTGAAATTTTCAGGCAGCTTTACACCCCAGTCAAAGCTTGTGCGCGTGATAGAGAGGTCATCCAGTCCTCCTTCTACAAAACGAATTACTTCATTTCTTTTGCTTTTTGGAAGGATGCAATCAGGGTTATTGTGATACCACTCTAAGAGTTTCTCTTGGTATTTTGAAAGTTTAAAAAAATAACTCTCTTCCTCGACAATTACTGTGCTTTTTCCGCATTCGGGACAAAACTCATCATCCACAAGTTGTGTTTTTGGAAAAAAAGTCTCACATGAGATACAGTAATGCCCCTTATAGACATCTTTATAAATATCTCCATTGCCATGCATGACAGAAAAAGCTTTTTGCACACCTGTTTTGTGGTCTTTATCGGTGGTTCGAATAAACTTATCGTAGGAGATATGAAAATCATCCCAAAGGTTTTTAAAGGTTGCAGAGATCTCATCAGCATAGGCCTGTGTACTTTTTCCTTTGGTTTTGGCTGACTCTTCGATTTTTTGACCGTGCTCATCAGTGCCGGTAAGAAAGAAAGTGTCAAGACCGCTCATACGGGAGTAGCGCGCTAAAGTATCTGCAATGATTGTTGTATAGGCATGACCAATGTGTGCAATATCGTTGACATAGTAGATGGGGGTTGTAATGTAGACATTTTTATAACAAGGCATAGTGTAGCATTTCCTTAAACAAATGAGTTTTTGGTTTACGTAGTGTAAATTTGATAGATATTTTAACTAAATGATGCTGTAGTGTGGGTAAATCATTTAAAATGATCTGATATTATCACTATTCTTTCACCCGTAATTTTGTTTTTCTCTTGCCGATTTATTAAAAGTTTTTGCGCAGAAATCCCATTGGATACCGGAGTTTTAAGATGATGCTTTTACTTAAAAATTTTGCCAAATAGTGACCGAATATAACATCTCGTAAACCTTTATATATTTTAATTAATTGTTTCTTTATGTATATAAAATATACATGTATTGCAAGGGGCCGAATATGCAAACGATGATCGATTATGTTTTTACGGATGGTCTCATTTTTTTAGTCAATTGTACTATAATTCCCATTATAAAAAATAGGCAGATTAAGATGAAAAATATTTTTCAACCAAAGCTTTTTACTCTCTTGAAAGAAGGTATCTCCAAAGAGCAGATCATGTCGGATGTATTTGCAGGCATTATTGTGGGTATTGTTGCTCTTCCACTTGCGATAGCTTTTGCTGTTGCCTCGGGTGTTTCTCCCGAGAAAGGATTGATTACTGCAGTTATTGCCGGTTTTCTTATCTCATTTTTGGGGGGGAGCAGAGTTCAAATCGGAGGTCCAACCGGTGCTTTTGTGGTTATTATTTATGCGTTAGTTGAGCAGTACGGTATTGACGGGCTTATCATTTCTACGATTATGGCCGGAATTATTTTGATCATTTTTGGACTTTTGAAACTCGGCGCACTGCTAAGATATTTTCCACACCCTCTCATAGTCGGCTTTACAAGCGGGATTGCAGTTGTTATTTTTTCAACACAAATCAAAGATGCTTTTGGGCTGGACATAGAAAAATTACCATCGGAATTTATAGAAAAATGGCAAGTCTATTTTTTGCATAGCGCAGATATAAATTTCTACGCACTCATAATTGCAATAATTACTATTTTGATTGTGGTTTATTCTAAACATATTACAACAAAAGTTCCCGGTTCATTTATAGCTATTATTGTGGTTACCGCCGTTGTTGCCGTTGCAGACATTCCTGTTTCAACTATAGAATCTTTTTTCGGAACCATTCCTAATGATATAAATTTTACTCTTCCGAATTTAGATTTGAGCAATCTGTCTATGTATATTGCTCCGGCACTTACTATCGCTCTTCTAGGAGGGATAGAATCACTTTTGTCTGCGGTTGTCGCTGATGGCATGATAGGATCAAACCATCGCTCAAACACTGAGCTGATTTCACAAGGTATAGCAAATGTGGTCACGCCGTTTTTTGGCGGGATTCCGGCAACCGGCGCGATTGCACGAACGGCAACAAATGTAAAAAATGGGGGACGAACTCCTATTGCCGGCATAGTTCATGCTTTAACACTTTTCTTAATCATGATTTTGTTTGCAGATTTGGCAAAACTTATTCCGATGGCATGTTTGGCCGGTATTCTGATTGTTGTTTCATACAATATGAGTGAATGGCGCTCTTTCGTGTCTATTTTGAGAGGTTCGCCGTTTGATATAGCTGTTTTGCTTTCTACCTTTTTCTTAACGGTACTGGTGGATTTAACCATTGCTATAGAGGTCGGCGTTGTTTTGGCCTCACTCTTATTTATGAAGCGTATGGCGGACATTGGAGGCATGATCCCGGAAAATACGGACAGCGACGAAATGGAAAACTACTCCAATATTCCCGAGGGGATCTCCGTTTATGAGATAGGCGGACCGCTTTTTTTTGCATCAGCAAAACAATATGCAGAAACGATAAAAAATATTGGATTTTCAAGTAACATTTTGATTATCCGTATGCGCCATGTTCCCTTTATTGATTCAACCGCCCTTCATAATCTTGAAGAAACCGTAAAAACATTAAAAAACGCCGGAGTTACCATAATAATGTCCGGAACTAACGATAAGGTATACAAAGATTTAAAGCAACACAATATCATCTCATTGATAGGCGAAAATCATATATCGAAGTCTTTTGAAAAAGCGTTAATTCATGCAAAAAGCATACTCAACGCAGAGAGTAAGTAAAATATTCTTATGTATCACGTTTATATTCTCAGATGTGCAGATGACACGCTCTATACGGGTATTGCTACAGAGTTGCAACGTCGTATTGATGAACACAATCACTCTCCAAAAGGAGCGAAATACACAATGTGCAGACGACCTGTAATGCTTGTTTATAGTGAAATGCATGAAGATAGAAGCAGTGCTTCCAGAAGAGAATATGAAATTAAAAAAAAGATGACCAGGGCGCAAAAACTAAATCTTATAAAAGATTAAAACTCAAATCCTCCGCTTTCTCCTTTATTCATACTCTCATAAACACTTATAACGTAGGCATCTCTTAGTTCACACTTTAAGACGAGTTCGCATTTGAGGCAGCTGTTGAGCTCTCGTGAAACTTGACAGGCTTGCAACTCTTCTTGCTTCACGGTTAGTGCGATTTCCCACTGGTCAGGCATTTTCTTTTGCACATTTTTTTGCATTAGGCTTTGATTCCATAGGCTTTTTTGAGTGCTTCTATCTCGTAGTCTGAACCAAAAAAGCAAGGGGTAGTGTCATGGGGATGTTCTGGGATAAGCTCAAGAAGCCTGACACCATTACTGTTGATTGCTTTACCGCCTGCTTGTTCATACATGAGTGCGAAAGGGATAACTTCGAAAAGCTGTCTGAGTTTACCTTCCGGTTTGTCAGAGGTGCCGGGATAAGAGAAGAGTCCGCCGCCTTTAAGCAGGATTTGGTGGAGGTCCGGCACCATGCCTCCGGAATAACGCAGCCTATATCCTTTCGCAAAAAGATCATCTACAAAATTTTTGTGGCAGGTGCTCCAGTTTTGTTGTGTGCCGCCCGGTGCGTTGAGTTTGCCTTTTTGACCCAGTGAAACTTCGCCAATGAGATTAAACTCTTCTCCCTGCGCTCTGTAGTGAAGCGGTTTGCCCTTTTTGGTGGCAACCATGAGTTCAATGCGCGGTCCATAGACAACATATGCCGATGCAATGAGATTTTCGCCTTTAAGCTCCCCTTCATAGATACCAAAAATAGATCCGACAGAAAGGTTGACATCAGCCAAGCTGGAGCCATCAAGAGGGTCATAGCAGATCGTGTATTTTCCATCCTTATTTATCTCCAAAATCCCTTCTTTTTCTTCGCTCACCAGCGCTTTGACAATGGAAACTTCCATGAAAGCCTGTTCAACGATGTAGTCGCTTTTTACGTCCAGCTTGAGTTGTTCTTCACCGGAAGAATTCTCCGTGTTGCTGTATCCAAGATCTTCTGTTTTTATGGCGTGATCTATTTTGAGAGCAATAGTTTTGATGGTGTTAAAAATAGTTTGCATTATATCTCTTTGGCGTGATGATTGATCCATTCAATGATCGCATTTGTATCATTGAGATCAAGTATATTTATGGATGAAGGTATAGTATAGCAGCTTGTATCGATTGAATCATCAATTGCGATGGCTTCACTGCAATCAAAATAGCTTTCATCTATCTTATTCCTAAAAATGGCAATGCGCGGAAGCGGAAGTGTTTTTAGCCCCTCAACAAGCAGGATATCAAAGTCTCTTATCATGTGAACAATGTCATCCAAATTTTTTTCTTTTTGCGAAAAGTAGGTGGTGCGGGTAGGTGAGGTGACGACCACTTCCGCGCCTGTTTGTGAAAAGATATAGCTGTCTTTACCTTCGATATCAAACCTTGCTTTGTCTTTGGGGTCGTTTTTAATAATGGCAACTTTATAATTTTTAATTAGTTCTTTTGCAATTTTTTCAATCAGTGTTGTTTTGCCGCTATTTGACGGACCCGTAAAGGCTACCGCAACTCTTTTATGCATCTTATTGGTTCCTCGTATAGATTTTTACATCCCTGCACCAAGAGGGTATCTTGGGGTATTGTCGGGAGATTTGTATGAAAAAGATTATACTTAAAACTTTATTGAAACTATGTTAAAATCACTACAATAAAGGAGGGTCGATGCGCAATATCACATTTATGGTCATCGCAGCAACTTTCCTGACGGCCTGTACGCAAAAAGAAGAGATATCTCTTGTCCGGGAATTTGAAAAACACAAGCCTTTCCATAAAAATTTGAGCAAGACCGAAAAGGTTCAGCTTTACAATTTGGCAGGAGAGACCAGGGCACTTCTTGTTGCAACATATCTTTATACTCAGACATCGCACAAAAAAGACGAAAGAGATGAAGTTTTTATCATAGGAATCTACGCAGAAGACGGTACGGGGAACGATGATTTTACAAAGTCAGAATATGCGCTTACGCTTAATGGACAGCCGCCCAAAAAGATACAAAAGCTTAACTATAAAGATATCAGACTGAAAGATATCTCTTTTGTAACGGAGTGGGGAAGTTATTATCTGATGACTTTTTCTCATGTTGAAAGCAAAAGCTTTGATCTTGTCTTTGAAAGTAAAAATTATGCGAGAGGCACACTGCATTTTGCAAAAGTAGCGAAATATGTATTGACTCAAAAGGCGGATTAAAGCCCTTTGTTTTTTTGGAATATTTTTTATGGTCTAGCGGAGACTACTGTCTAAACTTGTCTGTTTTGGAGGGTGTGGTGAGTGACTCAAGAAAGGGTAAAAGTCTCGTCGGCTGTCCGAGTTTATTCATGTAGATCACATAGTTAGTAAGGACATGCTTGCCGTATTCTTTTGCTTCTTCGTTTTGTATTGTCTCCATACTCCAATAAGGTTGATAGGCGCCGGGTCTAAAATACTTTTGTGTTGTGATAAGATTTCTGGTAAACCCTATGCCCCCATTATATGCATATGCGACAAAAAGCGGATGATAAAGATATGTGGTGAGATAGTCTAAATGAAAATTGGCATAATCTAAAGCTTTATAGGGATTAAACATCTCATCGAGATCTATTTTTTCGCCTTTTTTCATAGCTATATCTTCGACCAAAAACGGCATGATTTGCATCATGCCAAGCGCAAATGAACGCGAAACCGAAGCGGGTACAAAACGACTTTCTTGTCTGGCGATTGCATACAAAAGCGCCTGGCGTTTTGGGCTAAGATTTTTCATTATATTGCGGTAAGGCATTGGAAAGTATGATTCTTTGAAGTTGGATGCTTTGGCTTTGATGTAAGTATAGGGTCCAATGGTTTCATCAGATTTATATTCATCGGCTAAATGCTGCAGGTTGTATCTGCCCGAAAAGAGTTTTTCTTTAAGCGCTGCCCAATGAATAGGATCTTGTATGTTGAAATGACCAATGCGAGCAGGGGAAAGCTTTGGGGTGATCGTCTTTGGGTATTTCATTTTCATGATATCACGTGCGGCAAGAGTATACATATTGACATGATAGCCGTTGAGCAGATTTTTTAGATATCCCTTGTCTTTGCTGACTAGATACAGCCAAAAATTAGCTTTGTCTTTGTCTTTTCTTTCGGTAAATTTTTTTCTGGCTTGTCCAAAATAGAGTAATGCGATTTTAGGCTTATTTTGCGAAAGTGCATAAAGGCCAAGTTTAAAATGCGTTTGAGGGGAGATGAGATTGCCTTCTGCCGGCGGCTGCATTAGTGACTGACGTAGTTTGGGCAGATCCTCTGAGAGTATAATCCGAATACTTTGGTCAAATTTTTCATCCATAGTCATGAGTCGATACTCTTTTGAGGAGAGAAGCTTGTCAAATCTTTGTTTGCGTATGGTATGTCCGCAATTGTTGAAAAGGTAGCACTCCATTTGCGGCGTGCTTGCTACCCATGCCGGAGCAATAAGCTTGCCTTGTTTGAGTGCCTGAAGTTTTTGGTGGTTGGCTTTCCATTGCTGCTTCTCGGCTTCGGTTGCCTTGCGTCTTACGGGAGCACTTGCTGCTTGCACATGAGGGGCTAAACCGGTTTTTCGCCTATAAACTTCTCGCAGTTTTTTGTTGAGAAAACTGGCTTCTTGAATAATGGATTTTGCTTCCGAGGCAGTCGTAGTGCTTTGAGACAAAAAACGCCAAATATAATAATCTTTTTCTATGCTTTTGGGCATATTGTGTATTTGCCAATATTCAAAGGTTTTCGCATTCAGACTTATTGTGCCCAAGGTCAATACAATGGCTGCAGCAGCATAAATAGCACGAATTTTCATACCTGTTCCTAAAAGTAAGCCATCATAAAATTGTCTATAAGCTGCAATCCTAAAATTACGATCAATGGAGAGAGATCAATCCCGGAAAAAACAACAAATGGCAATTTGTCTCTTATCCACCGGAATACAGGTTCTGTCAAACGAGAAAGTATCTGCACAATAGGATTTCGAGGATCAGGCCTGACAAAACTAAGCAAAGCGGCAATAATTACTATCCAGATATACAGCGAGATAACCGTATGCAGAGTCTGTACGATAGCATAGATTAGGGCATTCATGAAGCAATCTCCAATAAGTATGATTTGATTAACGGATAAATTTCACTAAGTTCAGGACCATGTTCGGCACCTGTAAGCAAAAGTCTAAGAGGCTTAAAAAAATATTTACCCTTAAGTCCGCTTTTCTCCATGAGATATGATTTAAATTCGTCAAATGTGCCGATCATGGGTGCATCAGCAATGATCTCTTCCAATGTGCGCATCTGTTCAGCCCATTCTCCCTCAAATCGTTTAGGAGTAAAAATAGGTTTTATTTTGCTCTCTAGTTCATTGACGGTGCTGGCTTCTTCAAGATAAATCTTGGCAAGTTTACCTATATTTTCATCGGCAAAACCAAAGAGAGAAGAGAGCGCCTTATCTTCCATCATCTTGAGATGTTCTCTATTGATGAAGCGCAGTTTATCTATATCGAATCTAGCAGCACTTCTGGAAATATCTTCCAATCTAAACCATTCTATAGCTTCAGGAAGCGTAAAAATCTCCTTTGGTGCCTTGGTGTTGCCAAGCAGCAGAAGATAATTCGCAATAGCATCAGGAATAAATCCTTGTTCGAAGAGCCATTTTACTGAACTGGCATCATCCCTTTTGCTCATTTTTTTACCTTCATTGTTGAGAATTATGGGCAGATGCGCGTATATTGTTTCTTTTGTAAAGCCTAGTTGTGTTTTGATGTGCATTTGTTTGGGGGTATTGGAAAGGTGGTCTTCCCCTCTAATAATGAAATCTACATCGCTAAGCATGTCATCGCATGCGCAGGCAAAATTATAGGTGGATGTTCCGTCAGTTCTAAGGATAACAAAGCTGTCAACTTCATTGGGCGAAGTAACGATATCGCCCTTGATAAGGTCGTGATTGATGATCTGTGCTGCAGGTTTTTTGATGCGGACAACAAAAGGTATGCCATTTTCTTTAAGCAGGGCAAGTTCTTTTTTGTCGACATCCATACATTGACCGCTGTAGCGATAGGCAATTTTTTGTTCTATGGCTTTTTCTCTATGGCTTTCGAGTTCTTCAGCTGTGCAGGTACAGACAAATGCTTTTCCTTCTTCGAGCAGTTTCATGGCAAACATTTGGTGCATATGTAGATTTTCGCTTTGATGAGAAACACTGTCGTGCTTAAGTGCAAATTTTTCCAAAATTTGCATAATTTCTGTATCTTTTCCTTCAATATTGCGTGCTTTATCTGTATCTTCTATGCGAATGATAAAACGTTCATGACGTTGTTGCGCAACCAAATAATTGAGTATGGCAACACGAAGGTTTCCTATGTGCATATCGCCTGTAGGCGACGGGGCAAATCTTAACATATTTTTTAGCTCCAATAGTGGGTAATTTAACGATGATATTATAGGCTCTTTTACTGAAAATGCACTAAGAACGCAAAAGGAGCCGCCGAAAATAAATTTGTTTTTTTGGTTTATTTCGGCATTGTTTAGCAAAGTGACGAAGGGGTTACTTTAGATAAAAGTCCAAAGTAAACTGCATATCTTCATCAAGTTCCAGATTGTTTCTCATCCATCTTAGATATCCCATATCTTCGTGGGCTATTTCTTCGATTTCTCTCTCTTTGTATTTGCCAAATTTAAATGTTTTCATCATTACGGGGGTGTTGGTCAATTCTGAGAGTTTATGCATTACATCGACGCCGGGATGAGTCTCTTTTGTGGTTTGCACCAACTTGGAGAGCAGCAATTTCATCACCAAAACATCACCTATAGCATCATGCGCTTTTATGGTGATATGCAGCTTGTCTGCCTCTTCCTGCTCTGTTTTGTAAAGGTTCAGCGCATACCGCAAATATTGCAAACGATGGTAAGGCATATTCGGCAAAAGGTGTTTGGCACAGCGAAAAGTGTCGACAAGGGTGTAATGGTTCTCGAAACCCTCTTTTTTGAGCATGGCAAGATCAAAGTTGATGTTATGTGCAATAAGATAGTTTTCGATGTGGTTGAATTGTTGTAATTTTTTATAAAAATCCGTTTGGGTCAGGGTGATTTTATCTTTAATGATGTCAGGAGTGATATTGTGTACTTCCATTGCTTCTATGCTGATCGGTACATTCGTAGAGCAGAATTCATCATAGGTCTCAATCTGTTCTTTGTTGTGTATAATCATTCCCCCTATCTGTATGATACGATCCTGCTCTTGATTTCCTGTTGTCTCTGTATCAAAAAGTATATATTTCGCCATGTGATCCCCCGATGTAATGTTGGATAATACCTTATTTTTGATTATAATAACAACTCTGAATAATTAACAAGATATAATCATCAGATACAGAAACGATGATTATAGATGTGTAACTCATTTTTAAAAATAAGAAGTTTCCCTGTTGCATCAAAAAGATGCTTAAACGCTATCAACAAAGGAAAAAAATGGATAAACATTTTACATCGGTTATTTCAAATGCTTTTGGAAAGTTTGCTTCTAAAGCATTTCCAAAGCCTGTTCAAAACTTTATTAACAAAGGCTATGTTTCGTTGATGGGATTAGACATGAGTGAATTTATGGACTCAAGTCAGTATCCTACGCTCAATGCGCTTTTTACGCGATCTTTTGTAAAAGAGAGGACGATAGAGGGGGACGAGACAGCTTTGATCTCTCCGGCAGATTCTTTAATCACGGACTATGGCAGGATTAAGGAAGGCAAAGCTTATCAAATTAAAGGAATGAGTTATGATATTGACAGGCTTTTGGGAGATGACTATCAAGGAAAAGCTGCGTTGCTGGAAGAAGGAAATTTTATCAATTTTTATTTATCCCCCAAAGATTATCATCGATATCATATGCCGCTTGATCTAAAAATAAAAAGCCTAACACATATACCCGGTAAAATTTATCCTGTCAACATGCCTCTTTTGCGAAACAAAATGAATCTTTTCATTGAAAACGAAAGAGTCGTCATAGAATGCAAAGATCACAAAGGAAAAACGCATTTTTTGATTCTTGTAGGTGCGCTTAACGTAGGAAAAATGGTGGTAACTTTTGAAGAGAAGGTTAAAACCAATGCAAATATTTATTATACGTCCCACTATACTTTTTCGGATCTTTCTTTAAAAAAAGGTGAAATGTTTGGCTGGTTTGAGATGGGATCGACCATTGTGCTGCTGAGTGAAAAAGAGAGCATTCAAACAGAGGTTGCAATCAACCAGAAAGTCTTTTTTGGTCAAAAAATAGGTAAGGTGTTTTAAAGGAGCAAGTTATGGTAATCAAAGAGATACAGGAATACGCACAGATACGCACCAAAGCCAGAGCCTATCTTTGTTATATTCTTAGCCGCAATATTTCTCACAATCTTGACGGGGCAAGCCTGGAGAGTGTACTGAATAATATTAAAAAAATCAAACAATCCTTGCCTCAGAGTGAAGTAATCTATGCCATTGATAAAAATGGCATACAACTCACTGATAATTATTCTGCTAATCCGAAGCTTAATAGTATTGGAAAAGGAGAAGACAGAAGCAATAGGGCTTATTATTATCGTACCATTAATGAGCACCGTTGCATTCTGACCGATCCCTATCCTTCATTGGTCAGCAATGAGCTTGTGGTTACGTCTACTTTTCCCGTATATGACCAAGAGAATAATCTTTTATGTATCATATGCGTGGATATCACTCTTCACGATATCCTAAAGATGGTGCATCCTTCTTCGGTTGATTCGAATTTTGGCACATTGAGCAAAGTGGTCTATGGAGCATTTTCGGTTGCTCTTTTTGCCGTAGCACTCTTGCTCTTTATTGAGGGGATCATCAGTTTTATGGCTTTTGGTATGGATTTTACCAAAATAGATATCAATGAAGTATTTAAATCTACAATTTTACTTACACTTTCGTTGGCAATTGTGGATTTGGTCAAAGCAATATTTGAAGAAGAAGTGCTTGGAGTTAAAAACAAGAACAGTTCGACCGACACCCATCAAACAATGGTACGTTTTTTAGGCTCTATCATTATCGCACTTTCTATTGAAGCACTGATGCTAGTCTTTAAGTTTGCACTAACCGACCCCAGCAAATTGCTTTATGCCGTTTACCTAATCGGCGGGGTTACTGCGCTGATTATAGCACTTTCGGTCTACTTGAACGCCAACAATAAGAGCAACAATAAAAGCAAATGAAGCACAAATTGATCATTTTTGATATGGATGGCACATTGGTAGATAGTTCTCTTTCTATCGCCAATGCTATCAATTATGTAAGGAAAAATCTAGGTTTTCAACCTATGGAGCATGGGCATATCATAAGGCATATTAATGATCCTGCCATTAATCCTTCCCAGTTCTTTTATTATGCCAAAGTCTTTGACAAGCAGCATGAAAAATGGTTTTCTGAATATTATACGAACAACCATCAAAAAGAGCTGGTGCTTTATGAGGGGATAGATACACTTTTAAAAAAGCTGAAAAACAGGGGACACAAACTGGCTATCGCAACCAATGCTTACCGAAACTCAACCATAGAATCTTTGACACATTTAAAAATCTATGACTATTTTGATGCGATTGCCTGCTACGATGATGTCCTCCAGGGTAAACCGCACCCAGACATGCTCTTTAAAATTTTAAGAGAGGTGCGCTTGGATCCGCGCGAAACACTTTTTATCGGAGATGGTCCTCGGGACGAGATGGCAAGTCAAAAAGCAGGCATTGACTATAGAATGGTTTCCTGGGGTTTTACGAAACATCATAATGCTATAAAAAGCGTCCATGAATTGGAAGCTCTGTTGTTTTGATGGCTATTGCTTGACATTCGGTTTTTGGATCGCATTCAAAATTCTTAGCATCTATCCCGGCATTTTTTTCTTGCAACCATGGAAGCCTTCATTGTTTTGGTTCCGCTTATATCGGTATCCCAGTATTCACAAATATGCAGCAATTCACATGGTCCATGAAAAGCGCTTTCCAGTTCCCCTTTTTCAAGTAAAAATGCGCGCTCAGAAGGAGCTCTTTCGTTGTCGGGATGATACAAGAAGGTTTCATAGATAAAGATTCCTTCTTCTTTTAGGGCATTGATAATCTGAGGAAAAAGTGAACGTTTAAGAAAATAGGTGCACACAATCAAATCATAGCTGTTTTGCGATAGTGCGTAAGTATCAAAATCAACCTCTTTGGCATGAATATGAGGAATATTTTGCAAAGAAGCAATGGCGACGGAACTGATATCCAGTGCATCCACTTCAAAACCAACGGAAGCCAAGAGTTTACTGTGCCTGCCCATTCCGCAAGCTATATCAAGCGCTTTTGTCCCTTTTGCAAGTGCAATATTTTGTGTGACCAGCGAGATAGGGGTGTCCCGAACAGAACTGTTTTGATATTTTTTATCCCAGCGAAGCTTGTCTTCATGCGCCATTTTTTTAGCCTTTTTGGATATGATTCTATCAAAATTTGCTGGAAAAACAATGCAGATATGTATCAAGGATTTTTATGATAGAGGTTCTATTTTTAGCAGTTGCACTTAGTATGGATGCTTTTGCGGTATCGGTGGGTATCGGTGTGAAAAATGTCAGTTTCACTAGACTTCTGGCGATAAAAGCAGGACTTTTTTTCGGTGTTTTTCAGGGGGCAATGCCGCTTTTTGGATATTTGGCAAGTATCGGAGTCGGAAGTTTTATTGAGTCTGTGGACCATTGGATCGCTTTTGTGCTTTTGGGTCTTATCGGGGGCAAGATGATTTATGAGAGCTTCGGAGAAAAAGTAGAAGAGGAATTTGCAGCCTTTACAAACAAGGTCTTATTGCTTCTTGCGGTCGCTACAAGTATAGATGCTTTGGCTGCAGGATTTACGCTGGGATTGCTTGAATTAAATCCTTTTGTATCAATGGCATGTATCGCTATTGTTACTTTTATTTTTAGTTATGCGGGAGTTTTTTTGGGAACGAAAGGCGGAAGCTTCTTAGAGGAAAAAGCAGAGATTTTTGGGGGTGTTATGCTTATAGGTATCGGAGTGAAGATACTTTTGGCGCATACATTGTTTTCATAAAGAGTTATTTCTGATTGTGGCGGCAGATTGATCAGCCTCCAAGAGAAAGGTAAGACGTTTATTTTTTACTCTGGGTTGTTGTGTTGCATATTCCATCTCCGGAGAGATGGATGGTTGAAATAATTTTTTCATACCCTCGCGTCAAAGGTTAATATCCTTTGAAAAATTAGAGAATAGTAACGTTTTCAGCCTGTGGACCTTTTTCGCCTTGTCCGATTACGAAAGAAACTTTTTGATTCTCACTTAGGTCTACACGACCGTAGCCATTACTGTTGATTTGACGAAAATGTACAAATACATCTTTGCTTCCATCATCTGGTTGGATAAATCCAAAACCTTTTTCACTGTTGAACCATTTAACGGTTCCATTCATTTGATTTGCCATTGCAATTCCTTTGTTTATTGATGCACTTCATTGCTGAAGTGGTTGAAAATATAAAAGTGGAGTATTCTTTGAGGGTGGATTATACAGCTAACGAAAGGTCATCAATAAAAACAAACCAAAGATGAAACTCTAAATCATCTTTCAATAGAAGAAGTATAGCTGAAATATTTTATAATAGCAAGTACTATTTTGCAACTAAAAAGTAAAAGAACGGATAAGCAAAATTCCCGCCTCATAAACTTAACCCAAACCTAATATGTCTTGGGTGCTGTTATGCCATTGCAGGGCAAATAAATCTATTCATTATTTCCTGTATAATAAAATTCATCCAATCCTTCCAGGAATGCCATAAGAAGCTCATCCGAACAGACTTTAAAATTTTTGTGGTTTTCTTTTCGAAAAAAAGCTGCGAGCTGTTGTTTGGTGAGATGAACATCGGCGAGATTAAAAATGATCTCAGTTTCAGGCTCTTTGAGTTCAAGCGCAATGCGAAGTTTTTTAAGAATAAGATTGTTTGTGAGCTCTATTGCTGCATCATCATTTTGTTTTTTAGGGCTCGGACCTCTTTTGAGCAGCACTAATCCGTCAAGAAAAACTCCCAACTCTTCATAGGTACAAATTTTAAATCCTTTGTCCTGTCGGCGTTTGAGCAGATTTTCCAACTGTACGGGGTTCATGTCATATGAGGCTAAAGCATATGCTTTTAAAATGGTTTCATTGTCAAGATTGAGTGCTGTTTTGATCTTGTAAAGAATGTCGTTTGTTTTCAATGTGTTACCTACTTTTTTGCTGCTTCTTGGGCTAATGTTTGCATTGTTATCTTCATTTTTGCAATGATATCCAAACATTTGTCATCTTTGATGTTGTGCTTAAGCGACCAGTATTCCGGATTGGTGAAGGTCAATGTCGTTTTGCCGGTATAGTCGGTCGTAAAAAGCATACGAAGCGGCAGATCCAGCCCGATGGAAGGGTTGCACTGCATCAAAAGTGTTCCTGTTTTCGGATCGCCGAAAACAATTACGGTTTCGGGCTTAAGTATCATTCCTGCATTCTGTGCATTTTTGGAGTGATCGATTGTTTCAAAATAGCTCAAGCCCTGCGAAGAGAGAGCAGAGACAAATTTGTTGATACTGGCAGTGAGATCATTTTGACTCTCTACGGTATTGAGAAAGGCACCCTTTTTGGTATCGCATCCCAACAAAATTAAAGCCATGCACCCGAGCAGAAGAAACTGTTTCATGCTATTTGCTATACATTAAATCTAAAGTGCATAACATCGCCGTCTCGTACGATATACTCTTTGCCTTCAAGCCGCATTTTCCCTGCTTCCTTAGCTCCGGCTTCACCGTTGCAGGCTATAAAGTCTTCATAGCCGATAACTTCTGCCCGAATGAAGCCTTTTTCGAAGTCGTTATGGATAACAGCAGCAGCTTTTGGAGCGGTAGTATTTTGACGAATAGTCCAGGCGCGGACCTCTTTGACGCCCGCTGTAAAATAACTCATTAATCCAAGTTTTTCAAAACCTTTTCTGATAATCTGGTCAAGTCCTGATTCGGTGACTCCTAAAGATTCGAGCATCTCGGTTTTTTCTTCTTCGTCAAAGCCCACCATCTCTTCTTCGACTTTGGCACAAAGCTTGATCACTTCTCTGTTGTTTTTTTGGGCATATTCTTTGAGTATTTTGACAAATATGCTATCTTCAACCAGTCCATCTTCATCAACGTTTGCGCCATACATGATCTCTTTGCTGGTAAGCAGTCTGAGCTCTTTGTTCAAAGCTATAAAAGTTTCTTCGTTTTTGCCTTCAAAATTTGAAGCAGGATTGCCTTCAGCAATAAATTCCATCAGTTGCTGCGCAATTTCCAATTGTGCTTTGGCTTCTCTGTCGTTGCCTTTGGCTCTCCTGGTGAGATTATCGATTCGTTTTTGCAGAGAATCAATGTCTGCTAGAAGCAATTCTTGTTCGATGATCTCAATGTCGCGTATCGGATCTATCGAGCCTTCTACGTGGGTAATATTATCGTCTTCAAAACATCTTACAATTTCAAGGATTACTTCTGTTTCGCGTATATTGGAGAGAAATTTATTGCCCAAGCCCTCACCTTTGCTTGCACCTTTTACAAGCCCTGCAATATCTACAAAATCAAGAGTAGAATGCTGAACGCGTTCAGGATTTACAATTTTTGAAAGAGTGTCAAGCCTGGCATCGGGCACCGGTACTATGGCCTTGTTTGGTTCTATTGTACAAAACGGGTAATTTGCACTTTCTGCATTTTGTGCTTTTGTAAGCGCGTTAAAAGTGGTTGATTTCCCTACATTTGGTAGCCCTACAAGTCCTATGCCTAATCCCATGATATTCCTTATTGTGTTTATAAATTAGTGTAATTTTATCCAAAAAATATTCAAAGAGCGATTAGTCGGCCTTTGAAGGCAGTATAAGAAAAAGAGTATATAATACGGAAAAACGGGAAGGGATGGCAATAATGGAAAATGGAATGCTAATACTTATTGTTACGATTGCGCTCTCGACGTTGTCGAATGTTTTTTTGAAAAAATTCGCTATTCCGACTGTAATAGGATATATTTTTTCCGGGCTTGCTATCTCTACTGTTTTTGATTTTGGCGAAGAATCCAAAGTCTTTTTATCGCATTTGGCTGAATTTGGAATCGTATTCTTGATGTTTACGATAGGGCTCGAATTTTCAATATCCCACCTTAGAAAAATGAAAAAAGAAGTTTTTGTCTATGGAGGGCTTGAGGTCATTTTGTTGGGAGTTCTTTTTACCGTGCTTGGACGCTGGCTTTTCGGACTTACGATTGAAAGTGCGATTATTGTCGGGTTTGCACTCTCTCTTTCTTCTACAGCGATCGTGCTAAAGGTGCTCAATGACAATCGTGACATTCATTCCGGATATGGGCGCGTCTCAGTGGGAATCCTTATCTTTCAGGATTTGGCTGTTATTCCGATTCTTTTGATGGTTTCTCTTTTTGCTTCCAAAACAGCATCGGTTGGCACATTATTGTTGCAGACATTTGTGGGCGCTGTAATTGTTTTTCTGATCATTTTTTTAATCGGTAAATATTTTTTGGAACGTTTTTTTGATATGATCACCTCAACTGATTCTGATGAGATTTTTTTGATTGCTGTGTTTCTGGGGGTCATTGGTGCTTCGGTACTTGCGCATGCATTTGGTTTTACTTATTCGCTAGGTGCTTTTTTGGCAGGTATGACGTTGGCCGAAACCAAGTACCGTTACCGTATAGAAGCGAATCTGGTCCCTTTTAGGGATATTCTTTTGGGTATATTTTTTGTCACGATAGGTATGCAGATAGACTGGCATTCTTTTGTTGATTATGGAACGGAAATATTAGGTTTGTTGGTATGCATTTTAGCTATCAAGGGGCTTGTTATTTGGGGTATTTTGCAATTTTTTATACAAAGAAGAACAGCATTAAAGTCGGCTTTTGCGCTTTTTCAGGTCGGAGAGTTCGCTTTGGCTGTTTTTGAACTTGCCAAAGGAGTTCATTTAATTGACTATGAGCTAAATCAGATACTAACAATCACGGTGGTACTTTCGATGATTATTACTCCGTTTGTGCTCAAAAATATTAAAAAGATATCCGATTTGCTTACTGTTGAGCCCGAGGAGTTGCGTGAACGTGCAATTATTGGAGGGACTTATGCCGGACATATTATTATCTGCGGTTATGGACCAATAGGCCAGAAGCTTGCAAAAACTTTTAGGGAGAGGAATCTGCTTTATGTCATACTTGAACATGATGTTAAAATTGTAGACGCGGCCATCATTAAAGGAGAGAATACAATTTTTCTTGCCAATGCTGCAAATAAAATGGCCTTGGAGCATTTTAATGTAACTGATTCTGTGGCGATTATTGTGACGATAGAAAACGAGATACAAAAACGGTTGATTTGTGAAAATATCGTCTCTTTCGGTGACCATATCAACAGTATTGTTAAGGTCAGCAATACGATTGAGGGGGAGATTATTGCTTCGCTTGGCATTAAGCATATTGTCAACAGCAGAGATATTATTGCTGATATGCTCACGCAAAAAGCTTTAACTTGTCAATTGAATTATGAAAAAGAATAAAAAGGTGGTTTGGCATATCGGGAAAGTTTTGACGTTCCCGATAAAAAATATTAGACTTTGTGTTGTGTCAGTTTTTCAAGCAGTCTGACCATCATTCTCACGCCGGCTCCCGATGCGCCATGCGGATTTTCTCCCCATACATGCTCTACAAATGCCGGTCCGGCGATATCGATGTGTGCCCATTTTTCTTTGTGCGTATCATCAATAAATTCAGAAAGAAACATTGCTGCTGTGACTGCTCCTCCGTATCTTGTATTGGAAATGTTGCAAATGTCTGCAATTTCAGACTTGAGCGTCTTTTTGAGGTAGCGGTTAAAATCAAGCTTGGTAGCCAATTCTCCGGAGCTTTGCGCCGCATCAATAATGAGATTTTTTGGGATATCGCTGTTGCCCATGACACCGGAGGTGTAGTTTCCTACTCCCACAACACAGGCGCCCGTTAGTGTTGCAAAGTCAAAGAGATAGTCGGCTTTAACTTCTTGCTGGGCATAGGCAAGTACATCCGCAAGTACAAGTCGACCTTCCGCATCTGTATTTCTTACTTCGATGGTTTTACCGTTCTTTGCTTTAAGGATATCGTCGGGTTTATAGGCATCTCCTCCGATCATATTTTCTACGGCACCGATAAAACCGTGTACTTCGATAGGCAAGTTCATATCTGAGACCGCTTTCATGATCCCAAGCACTGCAGAACCGCCGCTCTTATCGGACTTCATTGTCACCATATAGTCGCCAGGTTTGAGGCTGAGTCCGCCGCTGTCATACGTAAGACCTTTTCCTACCAAAGAAATGACCGCTTTGGGGTTTTCAGGTTTATGCGCAAGATGTATCACTCTTGGTTTATGGCGGCTTGCACGTGCAACTGCCAGCAGGGCTTCCATTTTCTCTTTTTTGAGTTCTTTGGGCTTTAGAACGGTACATTCCAGACCGTTTTCTTTCGCTAGAGTTTCAGCAATCTGAGCCATTACATCAGGATAGCAGTCATCCGGCGTGGTATTGACGATATCGCGCGTAAAGTTTGTTGCTTCGGCAACGATCTGTGCTCGATTTAATGTTTGCGCGCAAACATCTATATTTAAAGTGAATCCATGGTATTCCTCTAGAGAAATGGTAATCTCTTTAACGGGATTTATACATTTTTCATTCTTGTAGGTCTCGAAACGATAAGCACCCAGAATGAATCCTTCAACCATTGCTCTAAGCATAGCAGTACATTTTTCTGAGTTCATGTAGCTGGCAATGCTGATATGTTTATAGGTTGTTGATGCAAGTGCGCGCATAGCCGATGCAGCGGCCGTTCTTATATTGGCGCCGCTGATCTTTTCTACGCCGACATAGAGTCTGTCATGCTCCAGGAAAAGAACAGTTTCATCTTGGCCTCCTTTGAATCCTGCTTTTTTGAGTAATTTTTTATCATGGACGAAAGAGTGCTTAAGATCGTTTTCTACAACCATAATGATCTGTAGATCGCTCTTGATATCATTTAGGGGTGCTATGGTGAGTTCAAAATTCATATGTATCCTTTAAAATTGGTCTTTTAAGATTTCTTTTGCCTGCATCATATCTTTGTCTCCGCGTCCTGAAAGATTGACAAGGATAATTTTATCTTTGATTGATTCTGGTTTCATTTTTTTCAGATAGGCTACAGCGTGGGAACTTTCAAAAGCAGGGATGATACCTTCTTTTTGCGAAAGCCATACAAACGCATCAAGCGCTTCATCATCGGTAATATGATCATAGGTCACTTTTTTCATATCTTTTAAATAGGCATGTTCCGGCCCGATTCCCGGATAGTCCAGACCTGCAGAGATGGAGTGTGCTTCTTGTATTTGTCCGTCTTCGTCTTGGAGCAGATAGGTAAGCTGGCCATGCAGTACGCCAGGAGTACCTTTTTCAAGGGAGCAGCCGTGTTTGCAGTCAAGCCCCTCTCCGCCGGCTTCAATGCCGATACATTCTACGCTTTCATCTTCTAAAAAATGATTGAAGATCCCCATTGCATTTGAGCCTCCCCCGATACAGGCGATGACCTTGTCAGGCAAGCATCCTTCTGCTTCTTGCAGTTGTTTTTTTGCTTCCCATCCGATTATCGATTGGATATCGCGAATCATCATGGGATAGGGATGCGGTCCGGCTACGGTGCCGATAAGATAGTAGGTATCTCTTGCATGTGTTACCCAATGGCGAATAGCATCATTCATCGCATCTTTGAGGGTTTTGCTTCCCGATTCAACCGCATGGACTTTTGCGCCCAGTAGTTTCATGCGAAAAACATTAAGTTCCTGACGCGCCACATCTTTGGATCCCATAAATACTTCACACTCCAGCCCAAAGAGTGCGGCCACCGTAGCCGTAGCCACTCCGTGTTGACCTGCGCCTGTTTCAGCTATGATCTTTTTCTTTCCCAGTCTTTTTGCCAAAACGGCCTGAGCTACGGCATGGTTGATTTTGTGGGCTCCGGTATGGTTAAGATCTTCTCTTTTGAGGTAGACTTTTGCGCCTATCTCTTTAGAAATATTTGCAGCATAATAAAGTGCGGATGGACGCCCTACATAATGCTTATAATAATAATCCACCTCGCCCCAAAAATCAGGATCAAAACGTACCGCCTCATAATCAAGCCGAAGCTGTTCAAGTGCAGGCATCAGCGTTTCGGGCACAAAACGCCCGCCAAATTTGCCAAAATGCCCTAATGCATCAGGATCATTTGGGCTTGGCGTGGGGATATAATACATTGTGTTATTTTTCATTTATGCTACTCTCGTTTTTGTTAATAGTTGGATTATATCGTATGGGAGATTAGAAACATCCTCCTAAACCGCCTTCTCTTACATCTTATTTGTCTGTCACGATTATTTAAACGATATAAGTGATTTCTGCTTGAGAATTCAGTCTCATGGGCGGCCCCCAAAATCCAATACCGCTATTGATATAGATATGGTTTCCCTTGGGAAGTCTATGAAGTCCTTTTACATAGGGTTGCTGCAGTCCCACAAGATAATTAAAGGGCCAAATTTGTCCGCCATGCGTATGTCCGCTAAGTATGAGATCGGGCGCATAGTTTTTGAGTTGTTCAATAAACTTGGGTTGATGTGCCAAAAGAATAGTTTGATAATTTTTGTTGCATCCCTTGAAAGCTTTATCAATATCCGGGATCAACAGCCCAAGACGGTATCCAAAAAGATCAGTTACGCCCACCACATTGAGCTTAAGGGCATCAATGGTTATATTTTCATTTAACAATACTTTAATCTGTGTTTTTTGCATAAAATCAATAATCTTGACAGGGTTGTGAAAATACTCGTGGTTGCCCAAGACATAATAGACACCATGTTTGGAAGCGATACGGTCAAGTTCCATAACCGCATCTTTGATTTGATCAATGCCGGTATCGATCAGGTCTCCGGTAATAAACACAATATCCGGATTGAGCCCATTTATTTTTTTTACAGATGTTTCTACGAATTTTTTGTCGATAAGTCCTCCTATGTGCAAATCACTGATCTGAACAATTGAAAAATCAAAATGCTTAAAATCTACAATATTGATCACGGGCTCCTTGCTTCCTTCGTAAATTCCGGCACCTATATATCCCGTCGAAAGAGCAAGAAGCATACCGTCTGTACTTTTTTTGATAAAGTTTCTTTTTGAGCGATCCATTTTTTTAACGCTTTTGCCAAGAAGATAAATAATTTCGTGTACTGTGAGGTATAGAAGCAGCACAAAAGTAATGCCTATGGAGATTGAAAAAAGATAGTAAAGCTCATTTGGCAAAATATCCGTATATCTGCCGGTTACGTAAAGCAGGTTAAATAAAAAATTGACCCATAAAAGTATCGTGAGTATCTTTTTGACACGGGCAGGAACAAGCAGTTTTTTGACGACCCTATAATAGAAAAGCCCATGCAGTGAAAAGAAGAAAAGAAGAAAAATGAAGAAAAAAAACGATGATTTCATGATTTGAGCAGATCGTTAAAGATGAATATAATAATCTCAAAAGCAATCAAAATGATAATAATCCATTCAAGGAGGCTTGAATGTTTATGATTTTGTTCATCTGCCAAAATAGTCAGCACTTCTTGCAAAACATTAAGTTTTCGGTTTAAGATCTCTATGCGAGGCTGCAGTTCAAGATATTTTCGTGCTGCTTGATAGTAGATCTCAAGCTCAGGATATTCCCAAAAAAATTCGGGTGTGTCAAGCAATTCAAAGTGTAGATAGATTTTTGATTTGGCCAGGAAAAGATGTCCTCTTGCTTTGGCAATCTCTTTTCTTGACATCAAAACACGTCCGCTGCTTGCAAGTTCCAGAGGGATATGCTCTGTTTGCTGCAATGTTTCATGCATTGCATCTTCAAATTCATTTAATTTTATAGATTGTGCGATCGCAAATGAGACTGAGAGCATCGTAAGTTCGTTACTGTTGTCCAAATAGACGGTATCGGTCTCTATTTTTATTTTTTGTGTCTGTGAAAACTCGAAATTAAACTCTTCGCAGTTTTCGGAAGAAAAAGATGAGGAGGAGATTTTTTTAAGTAAAAACTCCTCTTCCCCAAAGTCCCAAAATACTGCAACGCCATGTTTAAAGATGAAAGCGAACTTCGATTCTTTTTCGATAATGATAGCGTCTTTTATTATTTTTGCTCTAAAAGTTTTTATAGCATTTTGAGTGATTTCTTTAAAATCAAAATCGTTTACAAATTTATAGCTTTTTATAGTATTCATTGCATGCCCATTCTTTTAAGATATCCATAATGATATATTATAACGGTTTTGAGTGTTTCGTGTCTTATATTGACATAAAAATAGTACATTTTTTGAAATTTCTTAATGCTTTGATGTTTCAATGCAAAAGGTATTGCACATAAAAAACGATCTTTGTGGTTTTGGCGGGTCTTGGATACTCTTTGTAGGCGATACGTATTACCTCAAGCGTATTTTCATCTAAAGCTGCGTATCCTATAGGTCTTTTGAGCTGAAGATTGGTAATATCCCCGTTGGGATGAAGGTTAAAAGAGACGATATTGGTGCCCTCCTGTTTTGTTTGTATCGCTACATCGGGGTATCCGTTTCTAGAAAGTGTATTTTGGGTGATGCGGTGTATCGTGCCAAGATTGTCTCGTATAAATTCTTTTTGAACCTGGCTGAAACCGTCAAATTCTCTGCCGTATAGTTGATTGATCATGTTGCCTGTCTGGTTGGAATTGTTAGATTTTGTTGCTCTGTACATCGAGGTTCCCGATCCCATAAGGGCGTTGGCAAGCGGATCTTTTGACGCTTTTGATATGGGACTTTTGGGACGAGTTGATTTGATTGTTGGTTTTGCTGTGTGCCGTGTCGCCTTCGTTTGAAAGATATTGTTTCTGATTTTTTTTACTTGTTTTTTTGTGATCTTGGTAGCATTGTTTTCACTGTTATCTTTTTGGGGGACGGCAAGACGCTTTTTTTGGTCTAAAATTTTTTTCTTAACGATAGGTTTTGCTGTCGGCACTTTATTTGGTTTTTTTTCCACAGGCTTTGCCCGGGGAGGTGTTATTGGTGCGTGCGCGGCTATAGGCTTGGGGGAGGGAGGCATAAACTGCGATAGATTTAGTGCAATTTTTTCCTCTTTTGCCAAAGGAGGGGGCCGTAAGACAACCTTTTTAAAGGTCACCACAAAAAGCAGCAAAAGCAAAAGATGCAACAATAAAGAGAGCAATACTCCTTTTAATGTTCTGATAATCGTCTCCTTAGTGCCCATAGTGTATAATCTTCGCAATTATACATAGATGAGGATTAATAGATGGCATATGAAAAAAGTATAGCAGCATTCAAAGAAGCTTACAACGTGATACCCGGAGGTGTTGATTCGCCCGTACGTGCATTTAATGGAGTGGAAGGCACGCCGCCGTTTATAGAATACGGAAAAGGAGGATATCTTTATGACATTGACGGCAACAGATACGTTGATTATGTGCAGAGTTGGGGACCGCTTATTTTTGGACATTGTGATAAGGAGATCGAAGATGCGGTTATAGAAGCAGCCAAAAAAGGGTTGAGCTTTGGTGCGCCCACAACGATAGAGACTCGGCTGGCTGAAGAGATAGTCTCTCTTTTTGAGGGCATAGACAAGGTGCGATTTGTCAGTTCCGGCACAGAGGCGGTGATGTCTGCTATTAGGTTGGCACGAGGATTTACGAGCAGGGATAACATCGTAAAGTTTACGGGGTGTTATCATGGGCATTCCGATTCATTGCTGGTGCAGGCGGGATCGGGTCTGGCAACGTTCGGTGCGCCTTCAAGTCCCGGAGTGCCTGCTGATCTGACCAAACACACTTTGCTTGCTACATACAACGATATCGCGAGTGTTGAAAAATGCTTTGAAGATTCAAAAGAGGGTATTGCCTGTATCGTGATAGAGCCGATCGCAGGAAATATGGGACTGGTTCCTGCGGATGAATCTTTTTTGGAAGCACTTAGAAGAGTATGTGATGCCCATGGTACGCTTTTGATTTTTGATGAAGTGATGAGCGGATTTAGAGCGTCACTTAAAGGAGCGCAGGGTATCACGTCTGTCAAGCCTGACATGGTTACTTTGGGTAAAGTCATCGGCGGGGGCATGCCCGTAGGCGCGTTTGGTGCAAGAAAAGAGATTATGGCGCATCTTTCACCTGAAGGTCCGGTGTATCAGGCGGGAACACTGAGCGGAAATCCTGTTGCCATGGCAGCGGGATTTGCAAGTCTTAAAAAACTCAAAAAGAATCCCGCAATCTATGTAGAGCTGGGAAACAAAGCTAAAAAACTGATGGACGGTTTTAAAAAAGCAGCAAATGCAGCCGATATTCCTTTGGTCACAGATGTAAGAGGTTCCATGTTTGGTTTCTTTTTCTCTTCAAAACCGGTAAAAAATTTTAATGACGCATTGGAAAACGATACGAAAATGTTTGCTAAATTTCATAAAGGAATGCTAGACAGAGGAATTTACCTTGCGTGCTCATCTTACGAAACCGGTTTTGTTTCCGCGGCAACAACAGATGAGATGATAGAAGAAACGATCAAGGCAGCCTATGAGGTGATGGCAAATATCAGCAAGTAAAGATATCATCATCGTGAATTTATATCAAATTAAATACAACTGCTTTATGGATCCAGAATGGACTCAAGATAAAAAGCGCAAAGGAATTAACAGTGAACAATAATCAAGAAGACCCCGCGTTTAAAAAATTGGTAGATGCTGCCGACGGGCTGAGTCTGGGCATTTCCATGGTTGTGGCTGTGCTTATGGGTGTAGGTATTGGTCTTGGTCTGCAAAAGCTTACGGGTGCAAATTGGACTCTTTGGATCGGAGTATTTATAGGTGTGGGTGCAGCGGTGCTGAATGTCTACAAGGCCTACGAAAAACAGAAAAGGTCTCTGGATGAACTTGCAAACGATCCTAAATACCGATACAAAAAAGAACAGCAGGCCAAATATGACAATGAGGACGAGAATGACAGGTATTAGCAAAAAGATACTGAAATTCCTTCTTATTGTAGATGCGGTACTGATAGCGGTTGGTATAATATTTTTTGATACCAAAGTATTTTACAGCATGCAGATTGGATTTATTACTTCAGTATCGGTTATGCTGGCCTCTTTTATCAGTTATCGGCGTATGATTGCAGTTCGCGTCGAAAAAGAGATTATCACCATCGATGACAGCAAGGATACAATAGACAGAGTGGAAGATCCTTATGACCTTTATGACGACAAAGAAATCACACAAGCAGAAGAACAGTCTTTGGCTGAGACAGTCAAAGAGGAAAAGAAAAAACGCAAAGAAAACAGACGGTCACTTTTTGAGATCCTCAAAGATACAAAAGCAGCCCTCTCTGTCTACCGCCTAGGAGCCTATCTTCTTTTGGTGCTTGGTTTTTTATATTTGCAGCGTCACGAACTTTTACATATTCCCGGTTACCTTTTTGCATTAAGTTTGCCCCCTGTTATCATTGTCGCGATACTGTTGCGGGACAAAACAAACCATAGCAAAGATACGATACAATAATCTCAACTCCCATTAGGATACATTTTGAAAAAAATATTTTTATTATTGCTTGCTTCTTGCGCACTGATTCAGGCTCAAGAGTCCGCATCTCAAACTTTACAAATTGTCGATAAACCCATAGTATTCACCCAAAAGCGTATAGCCATGACAAAAGAGTACATCAAATCAAGTTATGGCTTGGACGTTAAGGATATCGCAATCACACCCCGAATTATCGTGCTTCATTGGACGGCGGAGATGGATTTTGAACGCTCGTTCAACCGTTTAAATCCAGAACTTCTTTTAAGTGACCGCAAAGATATCCTGAAGGCAGGCGCCTTGAATGTTTCGTCCCATTTTATGGTTGACCGTGACGGCACTGTCTATCGGTTGATGCCTGAAAACTGGATGGCAAGGCATGTCATCGGACTAAACTATTCAAGCATCGGAATTGAAAATATTGGCGGAAAAGGCAATCAGGCCGAAGACCTCACGCCCGCGCAGCTCAGATCCAACATCGCTTTGGTTAGATATTTGAAAAAGAAATATCCGAGTATCGAGTACATGATAGGGCATTATGAATACACCCGGATGGAGCATACTCCCCTATGGCTGGAAAAAGACACAAGCTATAGAACCATTAAAGCAGATCCGGGTCCCAAGTTTATGAATGCGGTCAGGTCAGCCGTGAAAGAGCTTCAGCTTAAAACACCTCCAAAAGACCGATAGTGCACTCAGCGTTTGCAACCCCGGACTGGGTGATCTTTGGTATCTATTTTCTTCTGGTAATCGTCTCATCGGTTTGGCTCAGCAGAGTAAAGGTTAAAACGAGCAGAGATTATTTCGTCAGTGAAAAATCCCTTCCGATGTTCGCAGTTGCCATCTCTGTTCTTGCCACTTCGCAATCGGCTGCTACGTTTTTGGGAGCTCCGGAATCTTCATACGGCAATAATCTCACCTTTGTAGGTTTCTTCTTTTCTGCTCTTTTGGCAGTCGTCATAGTGGCAAAAGTATTGGTACCTAGATTTTACGAGATAGGCGCTATCACGGTTTATGAACTCTTGGAAAAGAGATATAGTCCGCGAGCCAAAAGAGATGCCGGGATGATGTTTTTAGTCGGCAGATTATTTGCCAGCGGAGCAAGGCTGTATATCGGGGCTTTGGCTGTATCAATGATACTTTTTAGCGATATAGCGGCAACTCATATACTATTTGCCATTATTATTCTTATGTCGGGGTCATTGGGATATGCCTATTTTGGCGGTATCAAGTCTATCATCATAGCCGACATCGTTCAAGTCGTCATCTATATGGGTGCTGCGCTATTTATCATTTATCATCTTTTTGGTGCTCTTGGCGGTGATATCGGAGTGATCTATTCTGCACTGGAGGCAAGCGACAAGCTCAAGATAATCGATTTTTCTCTTACGGGAAGTTATAACTTTTGGGCTTTGATAAGCGGTTTGCTTCTTTTGAATATCGCAGCATACGGACTCGATCAGGATATGACACAGCGTATCCTCACCTGCAAAGATAAAAACGAAGGAGCAAAGTCGCTCATCGTCTCCATCCTCATCACCATACCTACCGCGTTTTTGTTTTTGGTTATCGGACTGTTGTTGTATCTGTTTTATCAGCATCCTGAGCTCTCCGGTTTTGGCAATGAGATAGACCAAAGCTTTGCAGGCGAGAAAATAGCTATCTTTATGACCTATATCCTTCATGAGCTTCCTGACGGCTTCAAAGCGCTTGCGACTATCGGTGTGGTTGCGACGACATTTACGAGTACGAGTTCAGTTCTTGGGGCGATGTCATCTGTGGCGGTGACGGATATCTATAAGCCGATGTTTGAGGGTAAAAGCGAGAAGCATTATCTGAAAGCTTCCAGAGCAGGGGTGCTTCTCTCTGCGCTGCTTCTATCGCTCATGGCAATACTCAGCTACTATTGGCAGAGATCCAGCGATATCCCGCTCCTTGACTTTGCACTTGGGGTAATGGTGTTCGCGTACGCTGGATTGCTAGGAGTTTTTGGTGCGGCTCTATGGACCAAAAGAGGTGATGAGAGAAGTGTGCGATACGCACTTCTGGGCGGATTTATGACAGTTCTGTTCTTGCAGCCGTATATCACAGAAACATTGTTTGATTTTGCTATTAATTTCTCAGCGCAGATCATCATCGGAACTGTTGTTTCTTTTGGGATTATGATGATAGGGAAGGGTAGCGGTACTATTGGCCAGAAATAATCGCATAAAGACACGGACTCCTTAGCCGGCATGACAAGCATATGCCAATGCTAATCACAAAATGTAATTTCACCTCAATCAAGTAGAGAAAACTTTCGCCAATACTAACCATTAAAACAAATTTCCCTTACGATATAATGATATCCATATAAACGAATAAGGATACGGATGGGTGAGCTGTACATTGGCGTGATGAGCGGAACATCATTGGATGGTATAGATATATCACTGTGCGAAGTAGATGAGAACCGCTGCAAACTCATCACGTTTGAGAGCTATCCTTATGAGCTTAACGATGAAGTTTTGGAAATTATACATAGCAATGTGCATATCTCCAAGATAGGCGAGTGTGATCATCGCCTGGGACTCATGTATGCCAAAGCGATTAATAGCTTTTTGAACAAATACAATATCCTAAAAGATACCATAAAAGCCATAGGATTGCACGGACAAACTGTGTGGCATGAGCCAAATAAATACTTTACTATGCAGCTGGGCGATCCAAATATAGTGGCGTTTCAAACCGGACTAACCGTAGCAGCGGACTTTAGACGAAAAGATATGGCGGCAGACGGGCAGGGGGCGCCGTTTGCTCCGGCGTTTCATGCATTTTTATTTGGCGCTAGCGGTAAAAAAACAGCAGTTGTCAATATCGGCGGCATGGCAAATATCTCAGTACTTGATGAGCAAGTGAAAGGGTATGATACGGGGTGCGGCAATGTACTGCTTGACAGTTGGTGTCAAAAACATTTGGGCAAGAGTTACGATAAAGATGGCTCTTGGGCTAGAAGCGGTGAGTTAAGCGAATCACTTTTAAAAGAGTTTTTGAGTGATGAGTATTTTGCCAAAAGTTATCCAAAAAGCACAGGCAGAGAGTATTTCAATCTCGCATGGATTGAAGAAAAGATGCGTAGAATGGATTCCTGCCTGCGCAGGAATGACAACAACCCGTCATCCTCGGGCTTGACCCGGGGATCCAAAGAGATCTTGAAACAAGTTTGGGATGACAGTCGTGCGGATTCGCGCCTGCGCAGGAATGACGATTTGTTGAAGCACTATAAACCTCAAGATATCCAAAGAACACTTTTGGAATTGACAGCCAAAACTATCGCCAATGAAGTGCAAAAATTTAAGAGACAAAGAGTTGTTTTGTGCGGCGGCGGAGCTAAAAATAGTTTTCTCACCCAAAGGCTTCATAGTTTGTTGGCGTCTGTCGAAGTTGTGAGTTCTGACAGCCTTGGAATAAGCAGTGAAGCGATGGAGTCTATGATGATGGCATGGCTGGCTCACAAGAGAGTGAGAAGCGAAAAAGTAGATCTAAAAGACGTAACGGGCGCAAGTGCCAATGCGGTATTGGGCGGGCTTTATGTATAATACTTTTCATTAACTAATGGCTTAGCGAATCTTCTTGAAAGGGTACAGCTTTAAGAAAAATGATAAAAAATGACAAAGAGACAAGGGATAAACGATATATGGCTGAGGGTATAAAATCATGGCTTCAAGATATCGGATGGAATGAGTGGAGCATAGAAACAGCCTCTAGCGATGCGAGCTTTAGATCATACTACCGTCTTAGAAAACTGCATGATTTTACGATTGATCAGCAGTCAGTTAGCCGGGAAACCAAAAAACAAGAACCTCCCACCTGCATAGTGATGGACTCCTCTTTGATGCCTGAGAGTTTGATGATGTTTATTGATATCACTGAAAGGCTTTTGGCCGCCGGCGTCCGTGTTCCCTATATAATAGTAAAAAATATAAAAAAAGGCTATCTTATTCTTGAGGATTTTGGAAGCACGCATTATTTTGATGTTTTAAATAAAAAGAATTACCATACGCTTTACCAAAAAGCCATTGACGAGATCATCAAGATGCAGCATGCCAACACAAAAGGCTTGCCGTTTTATGATGAAAATTTTTTACATTTTGAAATGGCATTGATGCAAGAATGGTATCTTGAAAAATATTTAAAAATATCAATAGCAAAAGAACACCAGGATATTATTAACGAAGCACTCAAAAAAATAGTCCAAGTGGTACTTGAGCAGCCACAGGGGGTTTTTGTCCACCGCGATTTTCATTCGCGCAATATCATGCTGCCCTCCGAAGACAAGATAGGGATCATAGACTATCAGGATGCAAGGGCGGGAGCCATCACCTATGACCTGGTTTCGCTTCTGAGGGACTGTTATGTTGAGATTGACGCAAAAGAGGTTGAAAGACTGGCACTCTATTATCGTGACAGCATCGGTTTGGATATTGATGATGCTACTTTTATCAAATGGTTTGATTTTATGGGATTACAGCGACACATTAAGGTATTGGGTATTTTCAGCAGGCTGCATTTGCGTGATGGAAAAGACGGGTATTTAAAGGATATTCCTTTGACGCTCAAGTATATTTTGGAGACAGGCTCGAAATACAATGAAACAAAGATGTTTGTATCGTTACTTCAAGGTTTGTTATAGATGATAGTTTTTATATGTTTTTGTGTTCAATATTTTTGCCGATACACGTAGGGGGAAAGCGAACCGGAAAATAAAATACAAAGAACGGTGACGCCTTTTGTCTATTTTTTCTAAAAAAATCGAAACCGGACACAAAGGCAGCACAAGTATTTTTTAAAATACAAATTAAAGCTTTAAAAGGAATAAAATGAAAGCAATGATACTTGCAGCGGGTCGCGGCGAACGGATGAGGCCACTCACGGATGAGATGCCAAAACCACTACTTGAAGTTGGCGGTATCCCGCTCATTGTGTGGCATCTTGAAAGACTGGCACATGACGGATTTAAAGAGATCGTTATCAATATTGCGCATTTGGGCTACCGCATACCTAAGGCTTTGGGTGACGGCTCGCAGTGGGGCGTAAAGATAACTTACAGCGATGAACAAGAAGAGGGGGCACTGGAAAGTGCAGGGGGTATCGTCAAAGCCTTGCCTTTGCTTGGGGATGAAACATTCTTAGTACTCAATGGCGATATCTGGTCTGACTATGACTTTAAGCAGGATAAAAAGCTCAAAGAGGGCATCTTGGCGCATTTGATTCTCGTGCCCAACCCCGAACACAATCCAAAAGGGGATTTTGCTCTAGAGGATGGTTTTGTGACTGATGCCAAAGCATATACTTTTTCAGGCATTGGTTACTACTCCCCAAAATTTTTTAAGGATGTTCCTTATGGCAAAAATGCCTTGGCTCCTTTGCTAAGATCTGCAATGAGGGAGATGAAAGTTACAGGTGAACTCTATGAGGGTGAATGGCTTGACATAGGAACCCCTCAGAGACTTGAACTTTTGAATGTGCAGTTAATCAATCGGTATTAGATAAAAACGATGCTTTGGCTTATGAAAATATGGGACTGTTTAAAATCCCATATCGTTTTATCAGGATATCTTTTCTTAACTTTTTTCTATAAGCTTCTTTTTGCTGTTGTTGCACCGCCAATAAACAACGCCAAAGCAATAATATAATCATGAGACGGGAAAGTGACTATAAAACAATTTTTTATTTCAGCCCCCCCTCTCGCTGATAATGCAGATAGATATCTGCCAATTTACAACAAACCCAGCAAAGCAAAAAATAAAACAGGCGGTGTGATTACCAGTCCGACCTTCATATACTCTCCCCAGCCGATTTTCACTCCTTTTTTAGCTAACACATGCAGCCAAAGAAGAGTGGCAAGCGAACCGATCGGTGTCATTTTGGGGCCCAGGTTTGATCCTAAGATATTGGCATAGACCAGCGCCTCGTTTCCGGCATAGCCCACACGGTCGATCGCTATGTCCATGATCATGATCGTTGGCATATTGTTCATCACAGAGCTGATGACCGCAGATAAAAAGCCGGTTCCCATGATAGCTATGGCAGTCCCCTGGGTATTCAGCGCTGTGATCCATGAAGCGATGATTTCGGTAAGTCCGGCATTTTTCAATCCGTAAACCACCACATAGAGCCCGATACTAAACCAAACGACCTGCCATGGCGCTGCTTTGATGGTCATGATGGGTTTTGTGGCTTTGTAGTGATTTGCAATTGCTAAAAAAACAAGCGCTCCCCCCAGTGCAAAAATAGAAACCGGCAGGTTGTAGGAGTCACCTATAAAATAGCCGATCATCAATAGCACCAAAAAAAACCATGAAAGTTTGAACATGGTTTGGTTTTTGATAACCGAAGAGGCTTCGGGCAAAGTGCTTACATCAACTTTTAAAGGGATATCTTTGCGAAAATAGATCCATAGCACCACAATTGAAGCGAAGATCGAGAGCAGGTTGGGTAAAAACATATGTTTCGCATATTCAACAAAACCGATATCAAAATACCCGACCGTTACGATGTTGGTCAAGTTTGAAATGACCAGAGGGTTGGATGCACTGTCGCCGATAAAGCCGCCTGCCATCAAAAAAGCAAAGATTGCCAAGGGATTCATCTTTAAATATTTCATCTTTGCAAGCAAAATAGGTGTAAGGATAAGTGCGGCGCCGTCATTGGCAAAGAACGCGGCAACAAGTGCTCCCAAAAGCAGAATATAGACAAACATTCTGTTTCCGCTGCCGCGGCTTAATTTTGCCATTTTGATGGCCGCCCATTCAAAAAAGCCTATCTCGTCAAGCACCATTGAAAGTATGATAATGCCTATAAAGGCAAGCGTTGCATCCCAGACAATGTCTATCACCCTAAAGACGTCTGCATAACTTACTGCACCAGCCAGCAGTGCAATGATGGCACCCATGACCGCGGTTGTGCCGATCTGAAGCCCTTTGGGCTGCCAGATTATGAAGAGCAAGGTAACTAAAAATATTGAAATCGATAAAAACACAGTCTACTCCAGAAAATAAATTGGGTAACTATAGCGAAATTACATAATAATATCAAGATATATTGATTTATTGATATTATTTTGCTGCAATTCAAATTGTTCTAAAAAGGAGCAAGCGATAAAGCAAACCCAAATACTCAGTCACTGCTTGAATTAAAAGGATACATGTCGCAAAAGCGTATGAGGCGGCCATGATACAGACATCGGTTTATCTTGACGCCAGAGACAAGGCAATTGATAAACATATTTAGTGCATCATCCAAGACAATCACTTGATTTGATGAACTAAATATCCCACAACGCCAAAAATCCTTGAAGCGTTAAAGGCAAAACGTTTATTTATCTCCATGATTACATAGTTACGTATTTAAAAAAGAAAGATGGATTTCACTGCCGTATTGGCGAATGATATCTGTTTTGGCCGCATGATAAGCTTCGACATTGTTTTTTTGACCTGATTTTTCTATCGAGTATCGGGCCAATTCGTCCGAAATCACATCCATAAAAAGTTCAGCCAGCAGCAACCTGGCAGAATCCCTAAAATGTCCTCTGCCGTCAATATAGAGCTGGACGGTCGGTGCACCGGTATTGATGATGATTTTTCGCTCTTTGCGATTATATACAGCACGATCTCTGTCATTGTTTAGATTGCGCAGTTCATAGCCGGCAAACATATTGGCGCCATGATCCCTGGGTGCTCTTTTTTTTGCAGTATGCATCGATGAGCCGTAACTATGTCCGGATGCTCGCTCTGAAATAACGATTTCGCACCGTGCCCAATAATCACCTCCCCGCACCGTGATCTCCCCCTGTTCACCCGCCTTATCCCCCACAATGGTCCATTCTATGCGCTGTATCTCTTTTAGTTCTTCCAGCGATATTGATGTTGGCTTGGGTTCAATATGGACAGATTCTGGCAGCATATACTCAAGGTTTAAGGTCTTATCCTCAGTAAACTGCTCAGGGGCAACCAGTAGAGCAACATGAAAAGGGTGATTTGGTTTTCGATAATAAAAAGGTGTAGTAAAACGCAATGCAGCCGAAAGCTCAGTGGTTTCATCAGCAATCATTTCTGCATCAGACGGCGGCAGGATGATACCGAAATCTTCAACTGCGGCTACATTCATGCGTTGCAAAAGATGTTCGATCATATGGCCGGTTTTGTCGGAAGTTGAGGCACGTTCCAAATGCTTGAGTTTTTCTTGCTCCGCCAACACGCAGGGGGCAATCATATTGCTAACGGATTTGGAGAAAGCTGCCACAAAAGGGTCTTTTTGGTTTAATCCTTCGCGTTCATCGCTAATGACGGCTATGCCATGGCTTAATTTTTCAATCAAAGCCGGACAGTATACTGTACCAAAAAGATATTCTGTTCCTATCTGGTTTTCGTATTCAAACAGTTGACAGTCAAGTACCGCCATATCGGACAAAACAACCAATCCGTTTGTGCGTTCATCGCCCCTGGACGTTAATTCGGTATCAATAGCACGTTTTAAGGTGAGGGCAAATGGATACGTCTGCTGCTCATAGTTAAAATATCCGGTTTCATCGGGTCCTATCAGTATATCAGCAGGCGGTTCTTGATAGCAGATCTTGCCGCTTTGTTCCGCTTCTTTGCCTTGTTGTATATTTACTAATTCCACATGACGCCGCGCCAAGATATCTCGCAGATAGATATTGTTTGCTACTGCTTGTATGACAGACTGATAACGGGAAATATTTACCTGCGTATTTTCAATAACGATGGTTATCTGGCTGCCATTTTCCGAAATGCCCAAGCGTTCATAATCTTCACTCCGGGCTGTTCGGTCTCCTCCCCCATCGTCATACAGGTATCCGCCGTTTTCACTTCGAAAGAGCTCAATACGGGAAAATCGACCGTCACGGATGGTTTCTATCCATCCGTGACCAAGGCCATAAATAGCTTGTTTCAAGCCGCGGCCAAAATATCCGCGTCCTCCGCTTTCTCCCTTGGCTAAAGAACTATGTGCTCCGCCATAGGATAGAATGAAACATGCTTTTTCAAAAGACATTCCTTCTGCTTGATCTGTAACCACCAGCAGTGCACCTGTCTGATGTCGTTCGTATTTGATGAGAATCTGCCCGTTTGTCTGCATGCCGGTTTTTTCCAGTCTGGCATAGCTGTCATCACTGTTGGTGATCAATTCAACCAAGGCTTTTTCTATAGAAGCGAATCGTCGCGAATCGATATCGATTACTCTTTGGTCTACCGGAATTGCTGTAATTGCCATTTTGGACACTCCGTTTGTGTTTGATCTGGTATTCTTTGTTGTTTCTAGATAATGCAACGAGAAATTTATTGCATTATTCTAGCCAAAAAATGCCGACTTGCGACTTTTGTTGACAAATTTTATTTATTTGCAAAAATAGACCAAGGAATCAATGAAGACTGTCCAGATATTTTGCTACTGCATCTTCATCATTGGAGTGGGGCAGGATGATATCTGCTACCGCCTTAACTTCATCAAGCGCATTGGCCACCGCCACAGAAGTTCCTGCAAGTCTAAACATGCCTATATCATTGATACTGTCTCCAAAAACGGTTATTTCATGAGTGTTGCGCCCCATATAGTCTGCAATTTTTTGCAATGCATGAGCTTTGTCGCCTTCAGGATGCAATACGGTAAGAAAATAGCCGTCACTGTATTTTTCGGGAGAAAGTTTATATTCCAGTTCATTGCCAAAAGTTTTTTGAAGATGCTCGGTGAGAGGTTTTAGTGTTTGATAGTTCCCGAAATAGACAATTTTTAGATTCATCTCCATGGCTTGAATTTTTTTGCATACTCTCATGCGAGGATCGTTTTTGTAGTTTTGAAGCACACCGTTTTGATGATCGTTGCGTTGGGCAGGGACGAGGAATGCCTCATTGAGCTCCATGTCTTTGAGCGCAATTACAAAAGGGTAGATGCCAAAACGGCTGCCTTCGTATATAACTGCATCGCCCAGTGTTTTGTTGACGAGTTTAAGTTCTATAAGTTTTTTTTGAGGTGTGACAACCATTGCCCCGTCAAGAAGTATCATGGGGGCGTCCAGATGAAGTGTGGCCAAAAAGTCATGAGATTTTTGAAAGCTTCTGGCCGTAGCGATGGACAATATGGCATTTTTTGCTTTTTCGTTCCACACATTGGCGCTAAAGTCGCTGATGCTTTGGTCTGTACGTAAAAAAGTATGATCAAGGTCGGTGATGTAGATAGATTTTTTCAATGTGAAAGCCCATTCGTAAAAACGTTTTGATTGTATTGTGACATGGTAGCACAAGTTTAAAAAATATATAAATAATTTAAGTAAAAATTGAAGTTGATTTGTCGCTTTGGATTATGCTTTTAAGAGTCCGGAAGGACCCTTAAAGGATTAGTTCATATCAGGTTTTGGAGTGTCTTGTGTGCTTTTTGGAAGCTGCGGATACTCAATAACCGGTTTCCTTCCCTCTAGGACTTTAAGGAACGTGATGATTTTGTTTGTATCTTCGTCAGAAATCTCTACGCCCAGCTGCGTGCGTCCCATTTCCTGAACAGCTTCAGCTAGACTCCAGATGGCACCATTGTGAAAGTATGGAGCTGTTTGGGTTACTTCTCTTAGGGTAGGAACTTTGACCATACCGTTTTTGTCTCCCTTGAAGTCTCCTACATCAGCATATTTATATTTGCCAATCAGAGGAAAAGGCTGCATGCCTCCCCCTAGCGCAACACCGTTATGGCAAGTGGCACATCCTTTATCTATAAAGGTATCAAGGCCTTCTTTTTCTGCGTCGCTAAGAGCATCGCTTTTTCCGTTTAAGAAGTCATCGTAGCGTGATGGCGTGACTAAGGTTCTTTCGTAGATCCCGATAGTTGCTGTGATCGTTTTAAAATCGACTTTGACATCATCTCCGTATGCTTTTTTGAATGATTCGACATATTCAGGCATTGAGTTGACTCTTGCTTCTACCATTGATGGAGCTGCTGCCATTTCAGGCATTGCCTGCATGGGGCCTTGTGCTTGATCTTCTAAATCAGGGCTTCTTCCGTCCCAAAATTGCACCTGTGCAAATACAGCATTGTAAACAGTTGGAGAGTTTAGATGATGAGGATTGGCAGTCCAATTGTGTCCTACTGCTGCACTTACGCCATCAGCACCGCCCATTCCAAGATTATGGCACGTGTTGCAAGAAATAAGTCCGCTTTTTGAAAGACGCGGTTCAAAATAAAGCTGCTTTCCTAGTGCAACCTTCTCGTCTGTAATTGTTCCTTTGGGGTCGATTAGCTTTGATAGGGCTTTGGCGTCTTCAGGTATAGCTATAAGCCCATTTGTTTTAGCTTTTTCCGCAAGCGAAGATGCACCAAACACACAACTTGAAGCAATCAAAGACAAACTCACTAGTTTTATCATTTTCATTCTTTATCCCTTTTTTTGATTTTTATAATATCTAATTATAGGATAATAAATATTAAAGGAAAATTAATATTATTTAGCTACTAGATATTTTCTATATTCTACTGTTAAATGCATTAAAAAGATAAACAAGACGATAAAAATAAACCAGTGTGTAAGACAAACTTTAGAAGGGCAGACGCTTTTGAGCGTCTGATTGGCAGGGGATTTTAAAATGGGTATATTTGGCTAGCTGCGGCTTTCCTGTCCGCCATTTCTGCTTGCACGGCCTTGACTGCTGCGCTCTCTGCTTGGATGTCCGCTTCTGCTTTTGTCTCCGCCGCCGCTGCTTCTTCTTCGGCTGCTGTCGTTTCCGCTTCGTCCGCGACTTCGGTTTCTGTTGCTGCTTGGACTTCGTTCGTTTCTGATTCGCTCTATAGCTGTAGCTATCTGATCAAGCGTAAGACCGATCTTGTCTTTTCCCAAGATGGCATTTTCACTTTGTATCATAGATGCCAAAAGATGAGCGATCGTCACAATATCCAAATCATGCTGAAGGGTCTTAACCAATTTGATAGCGCTTTCGGTAATTTGTGTACCGGCAATTTTTGCTATGAGTTCATCTTCTTTGACATTCTGAACCTCTTGACGGGTAGGGATAACTTCTGTTGCCATGGTAGTCCCTACATCTTTTTCGATACGTTTGATGGTCTTGAGTTCATTGGGTGTCACCAACGTAATCGCTTCGCCTGTTTTTCCTCCGCGGCCTGTACGTCCGATACGGTGTACATAGCTTTCAGAATCAAAAGGAATATGGTAGTTGAAGACATGGGTAACATCATTGACGTCAAGCCCACGTGCCGCTACATCTGTAGCAACAAAGATATCGATCCCGCCCTGTTTAAATGCCTTAATGGTCACTTCTCTTTGTTTTTGCTCCATGTCTCCATGCAAGCCAGAAACCTTAAATCCTTGGGCAGTAAGGTGTGCAACAAGTCTGTCTACCTCTTTTTTCATACGGCAGAAGATGATGCATTTATTTGGATTTTTAAAATCTATCAAACGCACCAATGCATCGTCTCTCTCTTTTTCCTCCACAACATAATAAAATTGCGTGATAGAGGTATTTGTGCTCTCGCTTTTTGTGATAGAGACTGTTTTTGGCTCCAGAAGTATTTCTTCTGCAAGTTTTCTGATGGCTTTTGGCATCGTAGCAGAGAACATGAGTGTTTGTCTGTCTTTTGCAAGGAAAGTAAAAATGTTTTTAATCTCATCCAAAAAACCCATATCAAGCATTTCATCAGCTTCATCCAGCACCACAAAATGCGGATTGAGTTTGATCTTTTTGCTCATAAGAAGGTCTTGAAGTCTGCCCGGTGTTGCTACCACGATAGAAGCTTGGTTGATACGTTCTATTTGTTTTGCATAAGCCGTACCGCCATACACTGTGGCTGTTTTAAGGTTTGATAGTTTACCAAAACGATAAAGTTCATCACTCACTTGCATGGCAAGTTCTCTTGTCGGCACAATGACTAGACCTTCAACGGAACCGTCTGCTTTCATCATACTCATGATAGGAAGACCAAAAGCAGCGGTCTTTCCTGTTCCTGTCTGGGCCTGGGCAATGATATCATGTCCGGCAAGTACGAGAGGTATAGCCTCTTTTTGTACGGGACTGGGCTCGGTAAATCCAGCCTCTTTTATAGCATCCTGGATGCTCTCTTTTAGGTTAAAATCTGTAAATTTCATATTGTTTCTTTATAGTAAAATAGCGGGTAGCCATAGTGATAGTCCCTATTTTATGCAGCTGATACCAAACTATCGCACAATGTGTGTGGATGATCAGTGAAGTACTAATGATGTACTAAAATAGTATACGGGAATTGAGTGCCCGTAGGGAGTTTGATACTCTCTTGCAGAAAAGTTTCGTATTATAGCGAGTTTTTTATAAAAAGATAGGGACGAAAGATATTTGTTTTTATAAAAGCCCCAATTGCAGCTTTGCTTCGTCGCTCATTTTTTCTTGTCCCCATGGAGGATCAAACACCAGGTCAACATGCAACTCCTCAAGTTCATCTACGCGATAGCTGATACTGCGCACCAGATTGACTATTGTTTCAGACATCGAGCAGGTTGCAGAGGTAAGCGTCATTTTAACTTTGCATTTTTTACGTTTGGTTTCCGTATCGGTCCGGCAATCTACATCATAGATCAATCCAAGGTCATAGATGTTGACCGGGATTTCAGGATCATAGATATTTTTCAGTTGTTCAATAACTTTTTCTTTCATGGTTTCATTTGTCATTTTGTGGCTCCTTGGCTGAGGCCGATTTGTATGCTTTGGCATGACTGTAGATCGTATTTAGGAATGCTTCAAGTCCTTTTTGGCGTACGGGACTTAACAGTTCTGTGATGCCCATGGTTTGAAGTTCTAGCGGATCAAACGAGAGTATTTCCTCTGGTGTGCGATCATCAAAGATATCCAAAAGAATAGTCATCATTCCTTTTGCCATCATCGATTCCCCTTCGCCTCGGAAATGTATTTTGTTGTGATCGTATTGGGTAACCAGCCAAGCATTTGAGGAGCACCCCCTTATGAAGCTTTCACTGTTTTTTTCACCTGCCTCAAGAGGGGGTTGATGCTTGCCCAGATCTATAACATATTCTATTTTTTCATCAGCGGTTGAAAAAAGATCAAAATCGGCTTTGTAGCGGGCTATTTTTTCCTGCATGGTCATAATGTCTCCTTAATTTTTTGCATTTCAATGCCGATGAAAGAATCTATTGAGCCGTTTCTTTCAGAGACTTTGTTCTGCTTGATGCATAAAATGCTTCTTCAAAACTCACTTTAATGCGTTCTTGATTTCTGGTATCTTTAATTTTTTCTATCAAAGTATTCGCAAAGGCTATCACAAGTATTTTTTGGGCGTCGATTTGAGAGATGCCTCGAGACTGCAAATAAAATAACTGTTTTTTGTCAAGTTGTCCGGTGGTGGCTCCGTGTGAAGCTTCAAGCTCATCTATATAAATCTCTAATTGCGGCCTGGTAACCATGTAGGCATTTTCTCCCAGCAAAATCGCTTTAGAATTTTGATGGGCTTTGGTGTATTTGGCGGTATGTTCGACTTTGATAAGTGCATCGAAAATTCCTCTTGCATTTTCATCAAGGATATTTTTAGCTTCCTGATGCGAGCTTGCATGTTCGCCTTTGTGGACAATCCGTGAGACAATACCTCTTTTGGCCTGACCCCCAATATAGAGCAGATGTCCGGCTTCCATGTGTGCGGAGGTGTCCAAATCTACTTTGAGCAACGTGAGTGCAGATGCGTCCCCAAAATCAAAACTCTTAAAGACCATATTGGCCTGTTTTTCTACCGAGATTTTGTGAGAGGCGATCATGGTATAGTGCGGGGCATAGGCAGTTTGGTTTTTCAAAACTCTTAGGGAGCTGTCTTTCGCAATATGCATGTCGTAACCGTAAAGTACAAGCGATTCTTTAGCGTTCTCTCCTTCAAATGTCTCATAGAGTGTTGCATGTCTGTTGCTTTGATTTTTGATGACTAAACGATAAGCAATAAGAGTATGAGGTTTTGTAAAGCGATGCAAAAGTTCAACCTCTGCATCTCCGTCCAGTTCTATGATAATTATTGATGGAGCTAAAAGATGGCCCAAATAATAGAGAGGATCAAAATGTGTCATATCTGCATGATTGTATTCGCCATAATAGACCCGTATCCCCTTGGGGGCGGTCTTGACAATCCCGTCTTCAATCTCTATTCTGTCATGTTCTTTTATTTCTTTTGGGATAAAAGTGGTGGTTTTGTACTCTTGCTCCATCAGGGCTTCTATGTCAAAATAATGATAGGCTTCACTTTTTGCGTTGGGCATGCCAAGTTCGCTAAATTTTTCCAGCAATAAATCTTTTTGTGCGCTTGCTTTGAAGAGGGCTCGCAACTCCTCTATGTTTTTATGCTGAAGCGTTATGGGTTTCATCTGCTTTCATCCTTGATAGACTCATATCCCTCGGCCTCGAGTTGTGCGACAAGTTCAGGCCCGGCAGTTTTGATAATCCTGCCATCTTTTAAAACATGAATATAATCAGGCTTAATGTAATCTAAGATACGGCTATAGTGCGTAATAACAAGAAAACTTCGTTTGCCGTTTTTCATCTTGTTGATCCCTTCAGAAACGGCTCTTAGTGCATCGATATCCAATCCCGAATCAATCTCATCAAGAATGATCACTTCAGGTTCCAGGATAAGCATTTGCAAAATCTCATTACGTTTTTTTTCTCCTCCCGAGAAGCCTTCATTGAGAGAGCGGCTTATCATGTCGGATTTCATTCCGAGGCCTTCAAGATGTTCTTTCATGAGTCTTAAAAATTCAGCAGCATTGAGCTCTTCTTTGCCTTCATATTTACGTTTGGCATTGAGTGCGGTTCTTAAAAAATAGGCATTGTTTACGCCGGGGATCTCTACGGGGTTTTGAAAGCTTAAAAAGATACCCTCCAAGGCTCTCTCTTCGGGTTTCATTTTTATAATGCTGTGATTTTTATAGGTAATATCTCCGCCGGTGATCTCTATATCATAGTGGCCCACAATGGCCTTTGAAAGAGTGGATTTGCCTGCCCCGTTGGGCCCCATAATTGCGTGCACTTTTCCTTCTTCAAGTGTGAGATTGAGCCCCTTGAGTATCTCTTTTGAACCGATAGTTGCTTTGAGATTTTCTATTTTTATCATTATCCTACACTCCCTTCTAGTGTTAAATTTAATAACGCCTTGGCTTCTACCGCATACTCCATGGGAAGCTGGCCAAACACCTCTTTACAGAAGCCGTGTACTATCATGGAGACAGCATCCTCTTCGCTCATTCCGCGCTGTCTGAGATAAAAGAGCTGTTCATCGCTGATTTTAGAAGTGGTTGCTTCATGCTCTATATACCCTTTGGCATCTTTGCATTCGAGAGTCGGAAAGGTGTGCGCCCCGCATTCGCTTCCTATGAGCAGAGAATCGCATTGGCTAAAATTCCTTGCGCCTTGGGCATGCGCGCCGATTTTGACCAGCCCTCTATAGGTATTTTGCCCTCTCATGGCAGAAATTCCTTTGGAGACGATAGTAGATGTGGTGTTTTTGCCCAGATGGATCATCTTTGTTCCCGTATCGGCCTGCTGGGCAAGGGTTGTAACCGCTACAGAATAAAATTCGCCCACAGAATGATCGCCTTTGAGAATGCAGCTGGGATACTTCCATGTTATCGCTGATCCTGTTTCCACCTGTGTCCATGAGATTTTAGAATGATCTCCCTGGCAGAGTCCTCTTTTGGTTACAAAATTAAAGATACCTCCTTTGCCTGTTTCGTCGCCGGGATACCAGTTTTGAATGGTGGAATATTTGATTTGGGCATCTTTCATTGCAATCAGTTCAACGACGGCTGCATGAAGCTGATTTTCGTCCCTTGTGGGTGCAGAACAACCTTCGTTGTAGCTTACATAGCTGCCCTCATCGGCAACAATGAGCGTACGCTCAAATTGCCCCGTATTAAGCGCATTGATACGAAAATAGGTACTCAGCTCCATAGGGCAACGCACCCCTTTGGGAATATACACAAATGTCCCATCCGTAAAAACCGCACTGTTAAGCGTGGCAAAATAGTTGTCATTCATCGGTACTACCGAATGCATATATTTTTTGATAAGCTCAGGGTGTTCATGTATCGCTTCAGAGATCGAACAGAAGATAATCCCCAGTTTGTTGAGCTCTTCGCTATAGGTTGTTTTGACCGAAACAGAATCAAAAACCGCATCCACAGCAATGCCTTGAAGCTGTTTTTGCTCATCAAGCGGTATGCCCAGTTTTGCATACGCTTCAAGAATTTTTGGATCTACGTCGTCAAGATTTTGAGGCGGATTTTTTGGGGCAGAAAAGTATGAGATGGACTGATAGTCAATAGGGGGATACTCGATATGCGCCCAATGCGGCTCTGTCATTGTCTGCCATTTTTTAAAGGCTTTAAGACGAAGCTGTGTCATCCATTCAGGTTCACGTTTTTTTGCTGAAATAAAGCATATAGTGCTTTCATTCAAGCCCGGAGGTACAGTGTCTGTTTCAATATCAACCTCAAAACCAAGCTGATACTCACCGGCTACAACTTTATGTATTTCTTTTTGCGGCATCATAAATCTCCCATACGAAAAGCTTTGATTTTATCTTATAGCACAAATAATACCCAACGGTCAAGTACTTTTAAAAAATAAGAGTAAAAATATCTGATTTGTATTCTATAAAATTTTTGCACTAAAATATGCAAATTAAAAGAAGCGCTCAGCAAAATCCATGATATATTTTTTGAAAAAAATGTATAATTCCATTAGAGTTTTACTTTTAAAAATTATAAAACGTGATTATATATCCATACCAGGAGCAGGGCAATGACAATCTCTGATATTGAGTTTGAAATGAAGATAAATGATGTTGATGACAGCGATATAGCGGCCATTATTGAAGTGTGTAAAATAAAGGGATTTAGTGCCGAAGGATTGGATGAAGAACTTGTTAAAAGAGGCTATGAAAAAATATTTACTGTCAATTATGATGATACTGATGAAGACAGGGAAGAGGATTGGGAAGATTTTGAGTAGTTTTTTATCTCAAACAAACAAGTTCGGCATCCCATATCATTTCAAAGGAATAATCTTAGATGGTCAATAAAAACAAAACATTTATCTCTCGTATTTTGTATACGGGCATGGTTTTACTTTTGGTGGGTGCGGGCGCATCCGCAAAAAATATGTCCAAAGATAGCAACATTACCACTTCGGCCAAAGAAAAATTTTTTAAATCAAATCAGGAAAGCGATAACGGTGCAGAGACTTCAAAGGCAGTGATCGGGGAAGTTGAGAAAATCCGTGTAAATCCCGGCAATTTTGTAATGAAAGCACGCATTGATACCGGAGCAAGTATAACCTCGATAGGTATTGACAGTGTGGAAATTATCAATGAGGATGGAGAGGATTGGGCGATTGTAACTATTGATGATCATACAACCAAACACAAAGTTGTGAGATATATATATGTTAAAAGGCATGGCGCAAAAGCTCATAAGCGCCCTGTTATAAAATTACGGCTTACGTTGGGCGAAATATCTAGAAACGTTAATGTTTCCCTTGCAAACAGAGGCAACTTTCAATATCAATTGCTGATAGGGCGTAACTTTTTAAATGACCGTTTTGTTGTGGATGTAAGCTTAAAAAACACAATTGCTCCGATGGAGTATAAAGAAAATTAATTTTAAAGTGCCAGCGGATGGCGCAAATACTGTTAAAACTTGTATTCCAATCCAACAAAATAGGCATCACCGCGCAATCCGTCGATGGTGGATCTTTCGTGTTCTATAAAAATAGCATTGTGTGCATTGAGTTCATAGTTAAATCCAATGGCATAATCTACACCATACTCGTCTTCGCTGATATTTAAAGCAGATATTCTCTCATGTTCTTTTTCGTATCCGAGTTTGGCAAAAAAACCGATTTCACCCCGAAGCGGTTGAGAAAAAACAAGATTCAATGCGTAAGATGTATAGGAGGCACGGACGACTTCGGATTCCAAAACCCCTTCTTCTGTCTTGGTGATATCATTGCGCCCGTAAGCTGCTGAAAATTCAACTGCAAAATGCGGATTGAATTTGTAGCCAACATCGATACCTATACCTCGGGCATGATCGCCTTTTAGGATTTCATGCTCTTCGTGAACTGTCCCCCCTGATGTTGTCATAAGTTTTACAGTCATATAATAGGGTGAAATACTCTCTTCCTCGGCGATTTTAAAATCTTCATTTGCATTCGCACATACTGTTGCCAGCATAATTGCCAAACCTGCCCCTAAAACGTTTTTTTTCATATATTTTCCTTCCCTCCTGTGATAATATAAAAATTTTAACTTTTTAAATATTAAAAAATGATTCTAATCGATTAATTTATGTGATATTGGTTTAAAGTGTCTGTTATGCAAGGATAGGCTATAATTTTTTTAAGTGTATCCAAATGGTAAAAAATAGACCTGCTATGATAACAAAGGTAAAACAATGACTGCTACTGCACTCAATTCACTCTATATTGTCTCAAAGCATCCAAAAGCAGGGAGCATGGTTGTTGCTCTTGGAATGGTTGATTTTTTAAAACGTCATTATGGGCGTATCGCCTTTTTTCGTCCTTTGGTATACAGCATTGACAGGGATGAAGATACTCAAACCATCCAAGAATGGTTTGGGCTAAAACAGTCCTATCCGGAAGCCATAGGTGTACAGATCGATGAAGCCGAAAAGCTTATTTCCGAGGATTTGTTTGATGAACTGATGGCAAAACTTCTTGATCAATATCTTGATTTGAAAAAACGTTACGATTTTGTTTTGTGTTTGGGGTTGGCGGATGAGCACCTCTCTTCATTGATTGATTATGATATCAATGTGGAGATCGCAAAAAATTTTTCTACCCCTATTGTGGGTGTTTTTGTGCCGCAAATCCATGAACAAGAAGAGGTTATAGAAGAGATCAATTTATGGAAATATGCAATCAAAACACAAAATGCAGAACTTTTTATGCTTTTTGTTAATAGGTGCGAAAATCCTTTTTATAAAGCACGCAGAGAATCACTAAAAAATAATTTTTCGTTTCCTGTTGCTCTTTTGCCCAATATCAAAGATATTGACAGTATTTCGGTTTCACAGATTGTCCGAGATATCAAGGCGGATTTAATGTTTGGGAGCCGGGAGATGCTCTACCGTATCATAGGAAGGATCCATGTTGCCGCGATGAGTGTTGATCATTTTTTAACACGCATCAAGCAAAAAGATATTATCGTCACATCAGCAGACCGTTCGGATATTATTTTTGCAGCGATCTTGGCCCACCATACATCTTCTCAGCCTTCTTTAAGCGCCATACTGCTCTGCGGAGACTTTAAGCCTGCACAGAGCGTGATGCATCTTCTTGAAGATATGAAGCCTATCAAAATCCCAATACTTTATCTTGGGTATGATATGTTTACCGCATTGGAAAAACTTCAGACGCTTACTCCCGGTTTAAGTATGCAAACACCCAATAAGATCGCAACAGCATTGGGAATTTTCAGCAGCAATACATCCCCCCAAGAGCTTATTCAAAAACTTTCCAGGGCTTCATCGGGCATCCTTACCCCGGCGATGTTTAGACATCAGCTTTTTGAGCGTGCCGCCAAAGAAATAAAATCAATCGTCCTAACCGAAACAGAAGACGATCGGATACTGATGGCAGCGGATATACTTTTGCGCCGCAGAATCGTATCGATTATACTTTTGGGAACAAAAGCAGAGATTGCTTCCAGGGCTAAAATCTTAGGTTTGGATCTCAAGGGTGCGAGAATCATTGATCCTGAAGAGGGAGCGCTCAGGGAGAGATTGTGCGAATGTTATTTCGGGCTTAGAAAACACAAAGGTGTGACGCTCCAAGAAGCATTTGACGCTATGAGCAGTAAAACGTTATTTGGAACCATGCTTGTCCATGAAGGAATGGCTGACGGAATGGTCAGCGGCGCCACACATACGACCAGAGAAACGATTTTGCCTGCCCTGCAGACTATCAAAACAAAACCGGGATTTACCATTGTATCAAGTTGTTTTTTTATGTGTTTTGATACTGAGGTCCTGGTGTATGCTGATTGCGCGGTCAATCCTGATCCGGATGCCGAACAATTGGCTCAAATTGCGATCGCTTCGGCCGATACGGCCATAAAGTTTGGTTTGGCTCCTTGCGTGGCAATGCTTTCATATTCCAGCGGAAATTCCGGCACAGGCACAGATGTGGAAAAAGTTCGTAAAGCGACAGAGATAGTGCGGCAAAAACGTCCTGATTTGCCCATTGAGGGACCTATCCAATACGATGCTGCCGTTGATCCTGCGGTGGGAGCAAACAAAATGCCCGAAAGTAAAGTGGCCGGACACGCCAATGTTTTTATCTTTCCTGATCTCAATACCGGAAACAATACCTATAAGGCCGTACAGCGTTCCGCCGGCGCAATTGCCATCGGACCGATTTTGCAGGGACTCAATAAGCCCGTCAATGATCTCAGCCGCGGATGCAGTGTCGTTGACATCGTCAATACGGTTGCACTTACGGCCGTACAGGCGCAAAAAGAGGAACAGCAATGAAAGTGCTTGTGCTTAATGCCGGAAGTTCTTCGGTTAAATTTAAACTTTTTTCCATAGAAAAATGGACAGTTCTTGCGTCGGGGATAGCGGAAAGTATTTTTGAGCCTATCTCAACAGTCTCTTTTGCCAGCGATAAAGAACAGTACCGGTATCAAGAAAAGATAGATAATCATACAGAGGCGATCACGCTGCTGGTAAAAATGCTTGTATCGCATCAGGTTGTCTCTTCGCTTAGAGAGATCGCTGCTGTGGGTCATAGAGTAGTGCATGGGGGCAATCTTTTTTATGAACCAACATTGATTTCCCAAGAGGTGATAAGCCAGATCGAATCACTTGAGCCTCTCGCTCCCTTGCATAATCATGCCAATCTTGAAGGCATACGCGCCATGCAGGCACTCATTGGCGATCTGCCTCAAGTAGCCGTGTTTGATACGGCTTTCCATCATACCGTACCCCCTTATGCGTACCGGTATGCACTGCCCAATTTTTTTTACGATAACCTAGGCGTGCGGCGTTATGGATTTCACGGAACGTCGCATCATTATGTTGCCAAGCAGACAGCCGAAGCCATGGGCAAAAAATTAGAAACACTCAATATAATTTCGCTGCATTTGGGTAACGGTGCAAGCGCATGTGCCATCCGGGAGGGCAGAAGCATAGATACCTCCATGGGGATGACTCCTCTTGAGGGATTGGTGATGGGAAGCAGAAGCGGAGATATTGATCCGGGAATTATTTTTTATCTGCTAAGACATACGCAGCTCAATGCCGATGAAATCGAAAAGATGCTCAACACACAAAGCGGACTCAAAGGAATAGTCCAAACCAACGATATGCGCCAGATAGAAGAAAAAATAGCTCATGAAGATCCATTGGCCATACTCGCAATGGAAATTTTTGTTTATCGCATCGTCAAATACATCGGCGCTTATGCCGCCATTTTAGGACGTCTTGATGCGTTGGTATTTACAGGGGGCATAGGTGAACACAGTGCAAAAACAAGAGAAGCTGTTTGTGCGAAACTTACACTTTTTGGCGCACAAATGGATATGCATTTAAATACCCAAATCCAAAATGGATGCAGAAGCATTCATGCATCAGAAAGCAAGATAGAGATTTGGATCACGCCTACAGATGAAGAGTGCGCTATCGCCAAAGAGACAGTTCAGGTCACGGGCCGCAAGAGCAAAAAGAATCAGATCTGATACAGTACAAATAAACCCAAACAAAGACTGTTTTGATGACGCAATGGATTAAACATTCATAAATTGTGATAAAAAAATAACTATTATCACAAGAAAAAATGGAAAAAGATGACTTTTAAAAACAAAAGGCTGAATCCCAAAAAGTTTTTGATTTATTCCTCGAAAGCCAAGCCATAACCCAAAAAATGCTTTTATGCTTAGAAGTATTTGAAACCTGCTGGGCCCGTCATCCGCTATCTCCCCAAAAACCTGACTAAACAAAAAAAGTCCTGAAGCCACAGCCACCATCAGGCTGTAGGGAACCACTTTTCTTACATGTATCATGATAGCCTCTCTGGCCTTTGCGTGTTCCTCCGGGCTAAGGGATCGGCCCATTTTTGCCATAAAAAGATTGTCTGTAAATAAAAATCCCCCATAGATGAAAACCGAAAAGATGTGAATGGTATGAATGAATGTGTATGTAATATTTTTTCCTTTGATTGCAATAGGTGATTATAGTATCTAGTTTATTAATTGTTGGAAATAACATAATTATTTTTTAATTCTATTTTTTTGCGGCCCAAAGTAATACAAGTATATGTTTATTTGTGCTATCATTAAAAATGAATTAAATTGAAAATTAGAGGAGAATAGATCATGATAAAGCCGACACCTATTGATGAAGAGATACAGGTTGATCCAAAGAGATACCTGGTGAGCAGAACGGATAAGCATGGTGTGATTGATTTTGCCAATGATTATTTTGCCGAGATCAGCGGATACAGCAAAGAAGAACTTATCGGAAAGCCTCATAGCCTTATTCGTCATCCGGATATGCCAAAAATTATATTTAAACTTATGTGGGACAGGATACAAAAAGGGGAGAATTTGCTCGCCCTTATTAAAAATTTAGCAAAAGATGGGAGATACTATTGGGTATTTACTTCATTTGAACCTCAAAGAGATACAGATACGGGAGAAATTTTTGGATACAAAGCATCAAGAAAAGCAGCCCCCAAAGATGCTGTTGAGATTATAGATGCTCTTTATAAAAAACTCGTAGCCTTAGAAAAAGAAGGCGGAATGGAAGCATCTTTTGAATATCTGGATAAATTTTTAAAAGAGAAAGATCCAAATTTGGAGATCCAGGATCTTATGGAAAATATCCATAAATTCTATTAAGGCAAACAAGCATTTTCTGCAAATGAGGGGCGGTGAGACAAATTCCCCCGCTTCTTTCTATTGATTTTCATGAGATAAATATCAAAATAAAAAGAATCTTCAGATAAAAGAAATATATTCTTTCATCTGAAACGTACAGCCGGGTCTGTACGCTTTAAAAACACTTTTTGATCACTAAAACAGATCCGCATTTTCATCTATCCATTTAAAATACTCAACGATATCTTTAATCTCTTGATCATTCATATTTTGGTTTGGCATTTTAAGGTTGAAAAACTCGATTAATTTCTTCATGTAAGGTTCATGAAATTTACTCTCGGGGTTTTTAATGTATTCTGCAACCCACTGTTCTGCATTTCTGTGCCGTTTAAGAACACCGATCAAATCAGGCCCAGAACTGACTCTGCCTACAACATGGCACCCTGAGCATCCTCCTTCACGGAATGCTTCTTCTCCTCTTTTGGCTTCTTCTGATTTGGGCGTGGCCAGACTGGTTACAAGAAGATCTTTGGCTCTGATGGCAGAATCTGCGGTTTTGATCATGTATTGCCATACCATGTTTTCAAAAAGAATTGCATTTTCCAGATTATTTTCGCTGTGCGCTTTTGCAGCTTTTTCTTTTTCAAGAGCAATTTTTGTATACTGATCTTTTGCATCGTCTACCAGGTTTTTAACAGTGGGATACTTTGTGTACTCTTTGTCTTCTAAAAATGTAAACAGTGCTTCAATAACATGATTGGTTGCTTCATTGTTGGCTGTGATTTTTTCGTATTCTTTTTGCAACTCCTCTGCAGATAAGCCTTCCATTTTTAATTTTTGGATCCATTCATAATCTTTTTTCGGGTCTTTGACCAGCAAATATCCCATCATTTCAATGTGCAGCGCCGAGCAAAATTCTGTACAGTAGTACGGAAAAACACCCTCAATATCTGCAACAAAGTCAATCTGGGTTGTTTCTCCGGGTTCTACAGATGCGTGTATATCATGATGGTCGATAGTAAAACCGTGTGTTTCATCCTGTGCGCGTTCTACATTGGTGATGTACATCGTAACCTTATCGCCTTTGTTAACCGTAATGTGCTCAGGATTGATATGGGATCGCACCATTGTTGAGTAAACATACACATGATTTTCTTTGCGTTCAATCCGTTCTTCTCCCGCAAGTGTTTTTCCCACATGGGGTTTACCGGTTTTTGGATTGGTTCCCATGTTGTATCTCACTTCGGGATGGATTTTGCTTGCCCGGATCGATGCGGCCTGATGCGGTTCTCCAAGCGGCACGGGCATATCATAAAGAAGCTCCATCTTGTTTCCGCCGATCTCTATGAGTTGATTGTTTTGCGGATGCAGCGGCCCGACAGGTAAAAATCTGTCAATTGAAAGTTTATTGAGGGCGATGAGATATTCCCCTTGCGGGTCGGCAGATTTGCCCTCCATGGCTTCGAGGTGCCCGACATTATAATGTATATTGACTCTGTCTAGCAGTTTTAGTTTTTTGTAATCCCATTTTACAACCTGGGAGTCTACATATAAAGAGCTGTAAATTGTGCCGTCTTCTTTGCCAAAACTGTTATGCAGATGTCCAAGTCCAAGCTCCAGCTGTCCGTGCAGCGATTTTTTTATATCCAAAATCGGTATGCCGTAAAGGTCTTTTCCGATATATTCTTTGTTTTCTATTTGTTTCATGATTTTTTTAAAATCATAAACGGACGCATGGGTATCGAGTTTTCCCGAAACTACAATATACTGACCATCCGGGTTCACATCGATTCCGTGGGGAGATTTGTTTTCCGGAATCAAAAACAGGGCATCATTTTTAACAGCCACCTCGATGGGTACGACTTTGTGTCCGTTGATTATTTTGACATTTTTGTCATCTTTTGCAAGTTCGGCCAATTTTTTCCAGTTGTACACATGCAGATAGTCTGTATCGTTGCGGCTGCATCCGGCTTCAAAAGGAGGAAGCCCCTTTTCGATACCCCCTGTATAAAGTTCTGAATTATAAGAGTTTGTAAAAGCCCAGCCATCAGAAATGCCTTTGCCGGCATCGGTCAAGTCTTGCATATAAGGAGGAAATTCAAGCGTAAAAGACTCATCTACTTGAATCTTTCCTTTTTCTTTGTCAAATTTCCAAAACGTTACTCCCCCCCGATAGACATCCTGATATGCCTCAATAGGGTAGTAATCATTTGTAAGCGGCGCTGCATATTGGCAGGATTCGAGGATATACTCAGTGTTTGGAGTGATAAATGCACCGCCATGGCTTGACTTAAAGACCGGGTTAACTACAATTTGAGAGGTCTCAAAGTACTTCAAATCAATTACGGCAATTCTGGCATTCGCTTTATCGTTGATAAAAAGATAGTCTCCGTCATATTTCCCTTCGGTTTCGGAAAGTGCGGGGTGATGGGTATCGCCCCAGTTGATCTCTCTTCCTCTGATATTTCCCTGTCGCAATATCTCTTTTGAGTCAGTATCAAAACCATACCCCTGCCACGGCTCCGGAGTAAAAACGGCGATATATTTTAGTATCCTCATTGAAGGGATTCCGTAGACCAGCATCTGTCCTGACTGTCCGCCGCTCACAAAGGCATAATACTCGTCATGCTTGCCGCTGGGATGATAAACTTTTAGTGCGGCGAGCGCATCTTTTTCTGTAAGGCCGCGTTCTTCCATAATTTTCTGAAACTGCGATTGGGCCGTCATAGTTTGTGTTGCAACCAGCAACCCCAGTGCTGTTGTGCAGATAGTTTGTAAATATTTTTTCATTTTTTCCTCCTTGATAATTAAATATTTTTCATAAAACAACACAGTGTTCCGCTGTTTTTATTGGGCTTCAAATTGTGCAATTTCCTCGGCAAGTTTTTCCATCTCCTCATCTGACATATATTCAATAACGGCGATATGCATCTCATCTTCATTTGTTTTGTATTCAAGTATTTTTTTAAGTATTACATCTTTGTTCAATCCGATAAGTTTTGGCCCTACATTGCCTTCTCCGTTTACTCCGTGGCATGGAGCGCAATTGCTTTTGTACATCGGGCTTACTTTAAATTTTCCGGCAGATCCGGCTCTTTTTTCTAGAGCTTTTACTTTCAGCTCTTGCTCTTTTCTTTGCTCTTTTCTTTCTTGGATGATCGCTTCTTTTTGTTCTGTTGTGGGTTCCGGCGCTTCTATTGTCTCCGGTACTTTGGCTTTTGAACCATTAATGAGACTAGAAATTTTCCCCAATGTATCTACTTCGATATCCGTTTTTAGTACGTAAGCACTTGTGCCTATGCCTAGCAATAGCGCTATAAGCATTACAAAATGCTGCAGCGGTGTCGGTTTTTTTGCCGGTTGATTTTTTAGTGCTCTTGATTTGAGCCACCATGCCAGCAAAGACAAAATACTCATAGCGACCAATACCCAAAAACCAATTACAGGATAAGCATGTGTGGTAAATTGCGCCACTTTGCCGTCTCCTAAGATAACAGGCATAAACGGCTTGATTGTGATGGCTCCTCCGTGAAGATTGTGACCAAACCAATAAAGCCAATAGGCATAAATCCCCAAGAAAAGAAAAGGCAAAAGCACAGGAATGATCATCAGTCTGTTGATCCATTTGTTGTCATACGCAATAAAAAGCATAAGCAGCATCGCAAGCGCAATAAGAGCGTATGGCGCAAGAGAACTTTCGTATATGCCGCCTCTTTCCATGCGGGCCATACCGACATAGTGATTGATGGTGTTCATCTCATGCACTTCTCCGCTCAATCCGTCAAAGTGGATATACACAGGAAGCCCATAGGGAAAGGCTTCTTTGGGATAATTGGGCGCCTCCAAAGAAAAGTTCCACACAGGCAGCGACGGCACACCTATCTCTTCAGAAATTTCAATCATTTTTTTTAAATTATATCTTGCCGCCTGGGGAGTGTTTACGCCAATATACCTTCCTTTTTGGTAAAAATTCCAAAGCGGATACGTATAGGAGGGGATATCTTCAACTTTATTATCTTTGATGCGCTCCAACGTTCCATTGAAGCCTACGGATGGAATTATAAAACCGTACACTAAAAGCGCAAGTGCGACCGCAGCAAAAATCCTTGCCATAAAAAAGCTTCTATTCATACTAAACCTTTCTTCATTTATTTTTTAATTAGTTTTGTCTTGGATGCTGTTTTTTCATTATACATCAAAGCGTATTGTATCTCACTAAAATAGGCATGAAATTCGAAGCTTAGAGGTATTGTGAAGCCTTGAAGCAGTAATGTAATGTTGTAAAAATTATTTTTTAAAATATAAAACATTAGATTATTGTATAATCCATCCGAGCTTTTTAGGATGACGCAGGAAAGATATACTGCTATCGCTGCCGTTACTTTAATTAAAAATGTGGAATCATTGCATAAAAAGCGGCCAAAATAAGCAGTTTGTTTATAAACGACGGTTTTTCAAACGGCAATGGCACCCACACAGTGAAAAGGATAAGAATGAAAAAAATAGTAATGATCGCGATCGGTTTTGGATTGGCCGTTCAGCTTCAGGCAAATGATCTCAACAAAAGTGCGGAGACACTTAAGACCGCAGACCCCAAAAAAATGATAGAGATTTTTACTAAAGCGTGCGAGAGCGGCAATATGGTAGGATGCTATAACCTTGGGATGACATACGAAGCCGGAGAAGGTGTAACGCAGGACTTGTCCAAAGCAGCAGAATATTATCAGAAAGCCTGTGACGGCGGCGACGCACTTGGATGCCGCAATCTTGGAATAATGTATGCAAACGCAGAGGGCGTAAAGCAGGACAAAGAAAAAGCAGCAGAACTCTACCGAAAAGCCTGTGAGGGCAAAGATGCCGGAGGATGCCTGGCGCTTGGATTTATGTATGAGTCAGGAACAGGCGTAAAGCAGGACAAAGAAAAAGCAGCAGAATTTTACGGCAAGGCCTGCGAGGGCAATATCGCCCTTGGATGCTTGGCGCTTGGATTTATGTATGAGTCAGGAGAAGGCGTAAAGCAGGACAAAGAAAAAGCCAAAGAGTTTTACGACAAAGCCTGCAAAAGCGGAGATGCGGACGGATGCGAGCAGTATAAAAAAATGATCAATCCGTAAACCCAGGCAAAATTTGCTTTTTATCCCCGTGTTGTGCTGCAGCTTCAACCCATGGAAGCCGCAGCACAATTCTCGACTCTTCTGCAATATTGCATCATTAATCCCATACTTTTTACAAAATCAAAGCACTTTGATTTCATTGAACAGCGCAGCTAATTTTAAGAACGATTCATTTTGGACTCCCGGGAAACTTTGGACTGGCCGGTCAGGGCGCCATTTTAAAAATCTTTTTGCCGCATGTAAAAACATTTATATTTAAATTGTTACAATCACATTTAAAAAGGGGGGAGTTTTTGTGCAAAAACCATATCTAGAATCCATGCCCGATGCCGACGGCTTTTTTGGCAAATTCGGAGGCGCGTTTATACCGCCTCAGCTCGAAACAGCTTTCAAAGAGATCAATGGAGCCTACGACAAACTGTCAAAATCGTTTGAATTTTTTCATGAGCTTAGAAAAATAAGAAAACATTACCAGGGAAGACCAACCCCCATCACTTACTGCAAAAATCTTTCGGATTTTATCGGCGGCGGACAAATCTATCTCAAAAGAGAAGACCTAAACCACACGGGTGCGCACAAACTCAATCACTGCATGGCAGAAGCGCTCCTGGCAAAATACCTTGGCAAAAAGAAACTGATCGCCGAGACAGGAGCAGGGCAGCATGGGGTTGCGCTTGCAACGGCTGCGGCTTATTTTGGATTGGAATGCGAGATACACATGGGTGAAGTGGATATCGCCAAAGAGCATCCCAATGTGGTTCGCATGAAGATACTCGGAGCCAAAGTGGTTCCGGCCACCCATGGGCTTAAAACGCTCAAAGAAGCCGTTGACAGCGCCTTTGAAGCCTATTTGAAAGATCCGGCCACACAGCTCTTTGCTATCGGGTCGGTTGTCGGCCCGCATCCTTTCCCCAAAATGGTAAGAGATTTTCAAAGCGTTGTAGGATTTGAAGCCAAAGAGCAGTTTCATGAGATGATGGGCAAACTGCCCGATATGGTCACTGCATGCGTAGGCGGCGGCAGCAATGCAATGGGGATTTTCAGCGCTTTCATCGAAGATCCCGTCAAGCTCTATGCGGTGGAGCCTGCAGGCAAAGGCTCCGATCTCGGTGAGCACAGCGCCAGCCTGACCTACGGAAGCGAGGGGATCATGCACGGTTTCAACTCGATCATGCTCAAAGACAAAGAGGGCAATCCCGGTCCCGTGCATTCCATCGGAAGCGGGATCGACTATCCTTCTGTCGGGCCTGAACACGCGTATCTTAACAGCATAGGACGAACCAATATTGGGCTATGCAATGACGATGAAGCGGTGGATGCATTTTACACGCTTTCACAGCACGAAGGCATCATCCCCGCCCTCGAATCCGCACATGCGGTGGCATTTGCGATGAAGTATGCAAAAGAACACCCCAAAGAAGCCATTTTGATCAACCTTAGCGGAAGAGGCGATAAAGATATCGATTATGTGGTGGAGCATTATCCGATCCCCGTTAAACGCGGCTAGTGTTTAGCTGGCCGGTTTTTAAGTGTATAAATCAGTATGGACGGAAAATCCACCCCGTCTTGTGATACGTCACCACGGCATCTAAATTTCATAGAAGTTTCGATTTTTCTTTTGTTGTATTTGATAATATTTTTTTGCTTAAAATATTAATTTGTTATAGATATTGATATATATCAATATGATAAAAAATATTTATTATATAATTTAAAAAGCAAACCATAAAAAGCAGAATATTGAACGATGCATTTAAAGCCGCAAATTCCCATCACAAGAATACTTTGGATCGTAAAGCGATTATACAGATTGGAGAAATTAAACACTCTTTTACTTGCCAAAGAATATGATCTTTCTCGAAGAACCATTCATCGTGATTTGCTTAAAATCTCCAAAATAATTCCCTTGACTAACAAAAAAGGCTTATGGTCATTGGATGGGAAAGGTTTCTCAACAGAGGATAATCATTTTTGTCGATCATTGCTTCTTTCTTTTGCTCATAACCTTCAAATCGAAATAGATTGTTTGGAAAAAAATGATCTTACGCGTGACAAAGTCGGTTTTGCCATTGAATACAGACATCTACCTAAAAAACTTGGCGAAGAGATTATGCGCTGCATCGAAAATGAAAAAAGTGCTACTTTTAATTACTATAAACCAAATGGAACAACATTTAGAATGGCAGATCCCATCAAAATATACACCGAAAGCGGCAGATGGTATCTTATCGCCAAAGATCATAGGGATAATAGAGTCAAAACCTTTAATCTTTCTAAAATAAAAGATTTTAAACACTCGTCTTTGCCCTATACACTTACTGATGATATGCTTAACGCTGCTGATGAGCTTACAAGCATCTGGTCAAGCATCGATAAAAAAGAGGAAGTGGTCAAACTATATATCAGCTCGGAAGCAGCTCCGTATATTCGCGATATAAAACTGCATAAAACACAAATCATAGAAGATGAGCATCATGATGGCGGAATGGAAGTGCATTGTACGATCACTCATAGACTCGAGATACTCCCCCAGATCAAATACTGGCTGCCCAGAGTTCACATTTTAGAGCCAAAGTGGCTATGGGAGGGATTAATGAAAGATCTGGCAATCTATCAATATGAAGATCAAAAAATGCGGTATGAGTGACATATAGGTGTCTATATATATGTGGTAAAATTTTTGACAATAAAACCAAATAAAAAAGATGGGGAGAAAGAAATAGTTGGAACAACTGACCGATTTAAAAGCCATACTTCACTCCAAAAGAGCCAATATCTACTATCTTGAGAAGTGTCGCGTGATGCAAAAAGATGGTAGGGTACTCTATCTGAGCGAAGCAAGCAAAGAACATCAGTATTGGAACATTCCTATCGCCAATACGACGTGTTTACTGCTGGGTACGGGTACGTCGATTACCCAAGCGGCGATGCGGATGCTTGCTCAGGCGGGAGTCCTCGTGGGATTTTGCGGTAGCGGTGCAACGCCGTTGTTAATGGCTAACGAGATCGAATGGCTCACTCCTCAGAGCGAATACCGACCGACTGAGTATATTCAGGGGTGGATGCGTTTTTGGTTTGATGATCATAAGCGGTTGGAAGCAGCGAAACGTTTTCAGACGGAGCGGATCAATTTTCTCGAACAAGTATGGTCAAAAGATCGTGAGTTACGCTTTGAAGGGTTTGACTCTACTCATGATGAGATTAAAAAGATGTTACAAAATACCCGAGAAAATATTGAAATAGCGCCCAGTGTCGGAAAACTGTTGCAAATCGAAGCCGATCTGACCAAACGGCTCTACAAACGTGCTGCCAAAGTGACCGGAGTTTCCGGTTTCGTCCGCGAGCATAACTCTGCTGATCTTGCTAACGATTTTCTCAATCACGGCAACTATCTGGCATATGGATTAGCCGCCACGACTCTGTGGGTACTGGGTATCCCGCATGGCTTTGCGGTTATGCACGGTAAGACCAGACGGGGAGCTTTGGTTTTCGATGTAGCTGATTTGATCAAAGATGCACTGGTACTACCGTGGGCATTTATCGCTGCAAAAGAGAGGATGGATGAAAACGGTTTTCGTGCACAATGTCTTCAGGCATTCGTCGAACACGGAGCCATGGAATTTATGTTCAATCAGGTCAAAGAGATAGCCTTATCCCATAATGACTCGACGGAAAAACTCCCATGATGGTCACATTCGTATCGCAGTGTGAGAAAAAGGCACTTAAGCGAACAAGGCGGGTATTGGATAGCTTCGCCGACCGCATCGGCGATAATACGTGGCAGAGCATCATCACCCAAGAGGGACTCGAAGCGCTCAAAAAGCTACTCCGAAAAACAGCATCCAAAAGCACCGCTGTCAGCTGCCATTGGATACGTAGCCGCAGCCGAAGTGAACTGCTGTGGATCATCGGGAATCGAGAGAAGTTCAATGCGCAGGGGATTGTGCCGGTGCATTATACACAGAAGAATATTCTTAAAGATTATTATGAGAATGATTGGAAATATCTTCCTCTCATTAAGGCACTAATAGCAATGGCTGCACTCTTTCACGATTGGGGTAAAGCAACACGATTATTTCAAGAAAAACTTAATCCAGATACCAAAAAGCGTTTTATGGGCGATCCTATTCGGCATGAATGGATTTCTACATTGCTTTTAAATGTATTTGTAATGCAGCATGGTGGTGATACGGATGAAGCATGGCTTGAAGCGTTAAAAGAAGGGAATATTGACGAGAAAAAAATTATTCAGACTCTTCAATCTGAAGATCAAAAGCCTCTACTAAGCGTACCACCTATTGCCAAACTTTTGCTCTGGCTAATCGTATCACATCACCGATTACCGAGTTATTCTGTATATACCGATACTATCAAAAATGAATGGGCAGGAGAAGAAGCCAAAACGCTGGATGACGCACTGCAATACATTACAAAAGCATGGGGATATGAGAACCGTTTTGATGAAAAAGAGTATCAACGCTTAATCAAAGGGTGCTTCATTTTTCCAAAAGGGTTAATGAGCCAATCATCACGCTGGATGAAAGAGGTGAAAAAGTGGTCCAACAGACTGTATACAGTATTACCACTAGCTGAAACAGCACTATCTGATGGCAGTTATAGGGTCGTATTACATCATGCGAGATTAAGTCTTATGTTGGGAGATCATTTTTACTCTTCTCAAAACGCTGATGCAGGGTGGAAAGATGGGGTTGGACTTTACGCCAACACAGATAAAAAAACGAAACAGCTCAAACAAAAACTTGATGAACATTTAGTTGGTGTTTCAAAACATGCTCTAAATACTGTTCATCTTCTCCCTGCGTTTGAAAAAGAACTGCCTCGCGCTAGGGATCTGAAAGTATTGAAAAAAGCGAGTCCACGAGGATTCGTTTGGCAGGACAAAGCGGTTGACAAGATAAGCGAACAAGTAAAAGAGAAAGAACGGTTTGGTTTTTTTGCCGTTAATATGGCGAGTACTGGAAGCGGTAAAACATTTGCCAATGCAAAGATTATGCAAAGTGTCTCCGATGATGGACAAAGTCTACGCTATATTTTGGCATTGGGACTTAGAACGTTAACGTTACAAACCGGGGATGAATATCGTCAAAGAATTGGGTTGGATGATACAGAATTGGCTGTTTTGATTGGTTCAAAAGCAGTGATGCAACTCCATAACGAGAACATAAACGACGATACGCCAACAAATGACACTGTAGGTTCCGAGTCATTGGAAAGTCTTTTAGATGAAGAGGTAGATTATGAGAGTGCTATTCCAGAGGAGGGGATGGCAACGTTGTTAAGTACTCAAAAAGAGAAAAAATTTCTCTATGCTCCGGTGCTAGTTTGTACAATCGATCATCTTATGGGTGCTGTAGAAACGAAGAGGGGAGGTCGATACATCCTTCCGAGTCTTCGTCTTATGTCGTCCGATCTTGTAATTGATGAGATTGATGATTTTAACGGTTCCGACCTAATCGCCATCGGTAGACTCATCCATCTTGCCGCTATGTTGGGATGCAAAGTGATGATTTCATCTGCAACGATACCTCCGGATTTGGCGGAAGGTTTTTTTAACGTCTATCAAAAAGGATGGCAGCTTTATGCCTCAACCCGCGAGGTAAAAAATGAAATTATCTGTGCATGGATTGATGAGTTCAAGACGATAGCTCACGATATTAACGTATTTGATACCGCCACGGTCAATGTCTACAGAGATTTGCATGAGGGATTTGTTGAAAAACGTGTCAAGCACTTACAAACGCAACTGCCGAAAAGAAAAGCAATGATTGCACAATGTTCTAAACCCAACGAAGGAGAGAGCAGAGAGGCTGTATATTTTGCTGCAATCAAAGAAGCAATGCTTCAAAAGCACAATGAACATCATTCTGTAGATACGCAAACGGAGAAACGAGTCTCATTTGGTGTGGTGCGCATGGCAAACATTTCACCATGTGTTGAGCTGACAAAATATTTTTTAGAAACAACCTATCCAGAAAATGTCGAAGTTAGGGTTATGGCATATCATTCACAGCAAGTACTTCTTTTACGACATATACAGGAAAAACATTTAGATACGGTACTAAAACGTAAAGAAAAAAGTGATGAAATACCGGAAGCATTTAAAAATAGTGTTATCCGTCGTCATCTCGACCATACGGCAGCCAAAAACGTCATATTTATATTGATTGCTACGCCTGTAGAGGAGATTGGACGGGATCATGATTTTGATTGGGCTATCGTGGAACCCTCATCCTATCGTTCTATCATCCAATTGGCTGGTCGAGTACGTCGTCACAGAGAAGATGAAGTGAAGTCGCCCAATATAGCTTTGATGCAATACAACTTCAAGGCGTTCAAAGAGGGTGATATTGCAGGGAATCGTTATTTTTATCATCCAGGGTATGAAAGTTCGTCTATGACAATGGTAACGCATGACTTGGAGCGGTTGATCGATACTGAACAAGTTTCTCAACGACTGGATGCAACACCGAGAGTACAAAAATCGAAAGATTTACGACCTACCGAGTCATTATCGGATTTGGAACATTACGCATTACAAAACGATTTAACTGCGTATGGTAAAAAAGGTGCCGACAGCTTACAGGGTTACCTTAATGAATCGTGGTTTTTGACCGCGCATCCACAGTATTTACATTCATTCCGTAAAAGTGAACCGACAACAAAAATCTTTTTGACTTATGACACAAAAAAAGAGACTTGCTATTTTGCAGAGATCGATGAATATGGTGAAGCGGTAAATCGTGAGGCAATTTTACAGATTGAGAAGAGTGATCTTGATCCTGCGTACAAAGTGAGACTATGGATGGAGAGGGACTACCTTTTGGAACTCGAAAAACAATCACACAGAAGAGATAAAACAAAAAAGGAGGTGTCATTGTTATTTGGGGAATTAGGGTTTGTGCACTATGACGGTGCAAAGTATGAATATAGCGACCAATTTGGGTTAGTGCGCAAGGTGTAGAATAACATGAAATTAGATATAATTTTTTTTAGATTTCCCTGCCGGATAGGTAGCTTAGAAAATAACAATAAAATTTATAAAATTAACTGCCGAATAGGCAGCATATTTAAAAAAGTCTTGACAAGCAAAAAGAAAAGGAGTAATATTTTTCCATAACAATAAAATTTATATATCACTACCGAGTGGGTAGCTTAATGGTTAAAGCTAAAGTAGGTGTGATTTATTCACTAAAATATACAAATTCTTAAAAGGAGAAGCATTGTGATCAATAAAGCAATATCCGATTTTTTTGATGAACGAAAAGAATCATGGATAAAAAAGAATCAAAATCCATCGATGTCCGATGAAGAAGTGTTTGCATTGCAAGAAAAGTGTAATGAGATTTTTTCTCTTGGAGTGTGGCTATCTAATGCTGCGAAAAGGGCAGGGCAGATGTCCATGGCAACACATCCGTGCACGTTTTCACATCCAAGTGCACGTAAAAATAAAAATGCTTATGTGACGTCCATTATCGCTGAAAATACTTCTGCCACGGACGGGCTACTGCGTAGTGGCAATGTTACCGTAGAACGTGATGCATTGGGAAATGCAGCGGTACTCGATGTTTATAAGTTTCTCAGCCTCCAGATGGAAGATACACAAACGCTGATGTCACATATCGAGCAAGAGAGCGAACTTGCTAAAAGATTACTGAGTGAACATGGAAATGACTATGATACGCTACGCGATGGTTTTATGTCCATGATAGGTGATAGCACGCAGGAGGTTGTTACCAGTTCGAAAATCAAACAGGTCTATTTTCCTGTAGATGATGATTACCATCAGCTATCCATTCTAAGTAATTCAGGTTTGATTTTTCATCTCAAAAAGCGTATCGATACTATACGCTTTAGCAAAGAGGTAAAAGAATTACGTGAAAAAAAGCGTAAAAATATGCCAAGTGATGAAGGATTTTACGAACTGTACGATTTAACGACGATTGGCTATGGCGGTACGAAGCCGCAGAACATTAGTGTGCTGAATAATCAAAATGGGGGGAAAGCACATCTTTTACGCTCTATGCCACCTATGATTGAGAAACGGTCCATCCGATTTCCCAAACGAGATTTTTTTCGAGAATCCATAAGACCTTTTGATGTCAAAGATACATTCCATGCTTTGCACACTATTTTCAAAACTGACTACAACAATGTGAATATACGTGACGGAAAGTATTATCGTTATCAACAACTCATTGATCGTATCGTTGAGAGAATGTGGGACGTCCGTTCCGTAGCAGATAGTCAATATTTTGAGGGTACTTCTCAGCTTGCAGGGTATCAAAAAATTTGGCTTCTGGATAGCTTTACAAAGCAGAGAGAATCTGAAGATAACTGGCTTGATGAGTTATGTGACGAGATTGCGCGATGGGTACTAGCTGGCTGCGAAAAAGGTCTGAAAAAGTCCTATATATTTGGTTCGGCTGAGTTGCAGGATATCCGCAATATCGTAGAAGCTAACAAGGAGGTATTGCGATGATCGGCGATATTAGAAAATTGCTTTTGATTCCGCATATCAAAGTGCATAATGCAAATGCCCTCTCTAGTCCATTTACGATTGGATTCCCTGCAATGACGGCGTGGCTCGGAGCGACGCACGCATTGGAGCGGAAACTGAAAGCGGACGGATTTTCTTCCCTCATTTTCAAAGGAGTCGCCGTAGTTAGTCATATGGCAGATTTACAGACCTATAAAGGTACGGATGATTATGTTTACTCTATCGTCGGAACGGCAAATCCATTGGACAAAGATGGTGGTAGATCCGCATTCATCGAAGAAGCCCGTATCCATTTGGATGTTTCGATATTGATTGAATACGAAGGGGTTGCAAAAAATGAAGAAGATCGTTTTATAGAAAGAGTTGAACACCATTTGAAAAGCGGTATGAAAATGGCGGGAGGTGATGTTTTCGGATCAAGAAAGCTCAAACTTTTTAGAATGACCGAAGATGATGAGCGTGCTTTAGGCGAACTCCGTAGAAGCCTAATGCCCGGCCATGTCATTGTCGAACGGCGGGAACTGATGAAAGAAGCTATGGAAAATGGTTATGATGCAATCGATGCTCTTTTAGAGTATCTATCGGTACATCATCACTGTGAAATAACCGATGATGAAGTTATATGGAGTAGTAAACGTAAGACAACAGGGTGGATAGTTCCTCTGGCTATCGGATTTCAGGGTATATCGGAGCTTGGCAAAGCAATGAATCAGCGCGATCCCGACACACCGCACCGTTTTGCAGAAAGCGTTGTAACATTAGGGGAATTCAAAATGCCTTATAAAATTACCTCTCTTGATGAGATGTTGTGGCATTACCATGTTGATCAAATAAACGATCTTTATCTGTGTCAACAAACAACCGTGCCGGCATCGGCTAATTAAATTTAAAATACCAAAAGGAAAAAACTATGGCAAAAGATAAAAGTGTAGCATCTGTATTAGCATTTGAAAAGAAACTCGTACCCTCAGACGGCTATATGTGCGGTACAACTTGGGAGAACCGAAGTGTGGAAACACCTCTTCGATTAATTGAAAAGTCGGTGAGAGGAACCATCTCGAATCGTTTGAAAGATGCTGTAAAAAATGATCCGGCTAAGCTTAACGCCGAAGTTGAAAAAGCGAATTTGCAAAGGGTTGATAGTTGTGCACTGGAACAGCATCAAGATACCCTTCACCTCCATTTTACCCTTAAAGTATTGGGCGGTATTCACAAACCATCGGCATGTAATAGCAGTGCGTTTCAGCAAACCTATGTCGAAGCGGTAAAAGACTATATTGATCGAGAACGATTTGCGGAACTGGGGCGAAGATATGCATTAAATATCGCTAATGCGCGCTATTTATGGCGTAACCGAGTTGGTGTTGAAGCACTCGAAGTAATTGTGAAGTCGTCCAAAGATGATAAAGTTTGGACTTTTGATGCAAAATCGTTTAGTATACGTACGATGGAGTGTATAGATAAGCAAGTTGCAGCTTTGGGAGAGAGTATAGCACAAGCACTTGCTAGCGAAGACGATTTTTTAATACTTGATATTAACTGCTTTGCTAAAATCGGAAAAGCGCAGGAAGTTTACCCAAGTGAAGAGCTTGTGCTAGATAAAGGTAAGGGAACTAAAAGTAAAGTGCTTTACGCCGTCAATGAGATAGCTGCAATACACTCGCAAAAAATCGGTAATGCTCTACGTAGTATCGATACATGGTATCCTGAATTTGGAGATGAATCTAACGATGCAGGAGCGATTGCTATCGAGCCATACGGTGCCGTTACCAATATGGGCAAAGCATTTCGGGCAAATAAACATGATTTCTACACATTTTTTGATAAATTTGCTAGAGGTGAAAAACTCGAACGGATTGAAGACGAACATTATGTGATGGCTATACTGGTTCGTGGTGGTGTTTTCGGCGAAAGCGACAAGTAGGGAAACATGAAACACTACATCGAGATTACACTGCTTCCCAGTGTGGAGGTGGGGCTTGGATTTCTCTGGCAAAAAGTGTATCAGCAGATACATTTGGCACTAGTAGAGATTAAAGATGAAAATGATGAGGTAAATGTCGGCATTTCATTTCCGAAATATGGTGCCGATAATTTTCCTCTAGGTGACACCGTGCGTCTATTTGGTAAAACATCTAATGATTTAACAGCACTTCGATTGGAAGAATGGCTAAAACGGCTTTCGGATTATGTAGCTATAACCGCTATCAAAGAAGTGCCACAGAATATAGAAACATATAAGTGTTTTTCTCGTAAGCAAGTTAAGTCTAATACAGAACGACTGGCGCGCAGACAGGCTAAACGAAAAGGGATCAGTTTCGAAGAAGCAATGTTAAACTATGAAAATATGCAGGGTGAAACGACTCAGTTGCCGTTTATCGTCTTGGATAGTTTGTCTACAGGGCAAAGATTAAAGTTGTTTATACAAAATGAGCAAAGAGCTATCCATGTAGAAGGTAATTTTAATACTTTCGGTTTCAGTAAAGAATCAACCATCCCTTGGTTCTAAAAAAACCTTTATTTTTTACCCACCTCTCAAAGTCCCTATTTCAGGGACTTACTAACAATAATAAAAAAATTAGGTAAAATACGAAAATATGCTTACAAAAGCTTATTAATTACGAGATTTGCTCAGGCTCTAAATGCTGTACACTGCCGGATAGGCAGCTTAGAAAAAAGGCATATATGCAAGCGCCTGCCATCGACTGTACACTGCCGGATAGGCAGCTTAGAAAATTGCCTACAAACTTCATCACAAGATCAAGAAGTACACTGCCGGATAGGCAGCTTAGAAAATGTACAATTTTGTTCCGTCGGCAGAAACAAAGTACACTGCCGGATAGGCAGCTTAGAAAATAAGGGTAGGTGCTTAATGCTGCAACGGAAAGTACACTGCCGGATAGGCAGCTTAGAAAGTTATAGGAATCCGTAATGAAAAGCTTTGTACGTACACTGCCGGATAGGCAGCTTAGAAAAATGATCAAACTGATCCAGATACACAAGCCCGGTACACTGCCGGATAGGCAGCTTAGAAAGAGTCTGATCAGTTTGTCCACGATCGGCTTGGGTACACTGCCGGATAGGCAGCTTAGAAAGTTCATAAAAAGATCAGTGCTTGGCAACGTACGTACACTGCCGGATAGGCAGCTTAGAAAGCTTTCCGCAAGCAAAAGCACCTGCCCATAAAGTACACTGCCGGATAGGCAGCTTAGAAAATCATAGGCTATAACCTCATATCCGTATTTATTGTACACTGCCGGATAGGCAGCTTAGAAATACAACGCCCGTGCATTTTTTTACCAAGCTATGTACACTGCCGGATAGGCAGCTTAGAAATCAAGCCTCTCAAAGAAAGACTCTTCCGAGTCGTACACTGCCGGATAGGCAGCTTAGAAATATAATAAATGAAGCTAATACTGTTGAATATGTGTACACTGCCGGATAGGCAGCTTAGAAAAAAAACATGGAAGAGCAACTCTTGGTGTTCCTCGTACACTGCCGGATAGGCAGCTTAGAAACTAATGTATAGGTAGCTCCAACATCATACGCCGTACACTGCCGGATAGGCAGCTTAGAAAAAATATAATGTTTCAATCTGTCTGTCACTTCCGTACACTGCCGGATAGGCAGCTTAGAAATGTAATTTGACCCGTTTTCGGATTTTTCGTAGGTACACTGCCGGATAGGCAGCTTAGAAAAATGGGAAGATAGCAACGGTTCAAAAAGAAGCGTACACTGCCGGATAGGCAGCTTAGAAAAGCACTCGCTTGCAGCGAAAAAGCCCGAGCAAGTACACTGCCGGATAGGCA